>JBILPX010000101.1:0-9438 GCA_044373565.1 Roseomonas sp. | reverse complement strand
CAGGCCATGCCAAAAATGACCAAGGCTGGCGGCGCGGCACGTCGGCGCTTAGGGGGCGCCATGGATGCAGCCAGGACAAGAGGCGCTTCAGGCATATCAGGCCGCCTTTCGCGGCGCGGCGCGAAGCCGCGGATCTAGCAGACCATAAAGCAAGTCAACGATCAGATTTGCGCAGACCATAGTGATAGCCACCAGCAAAAGAATGCATTGCACAACAGCGAGATCACGGTTGGCGACGGCGACCACAAGAAGCCTTCCGACACCTGGCCAGGAAAAGACGCTTTCAACTACCACAGCACCGGCTATCAGCGAGCCAACCATGAAGCCGATGATGGTTACAGTTGGGATTGCGGCATTCGGTAGTGCATGGCCGATGACAACGGCGCGCCAGGGCACGCCCTTGGCGCTTGCTGTCCGGATAAAGGGCTGCCCAAGAACTTCCAGCATGGCGCTGCGCGTAAAGCGCGCCAATACGGCGGCACCGCCAAGCCCAAGGGTAATCACCGGCAGAATGCCGTGGCGCCAACTTTCCTGCCCGCCAGATGGAAGCCAGCCAAGCTGAACTGCAAATAAAAGAACAAGCAGCAAGCCAAGCACAAAGGAAGGAACGGTGAAGCCCGCCACAGCGATGATCATGACCACGCGATCAGCAAGTGAATTGCGATGCAGCGCCGCATAAATCCCCGCCGGTATGCCAAGGCATATCTTGATGGCCAGTGCCGGCAAGGTCAGCGCAAGGGTGGCTGGAATGCGTTCAGTGACCAGCACAATGGCATCACGCCCATCGCGCATGGACCGGCCCAGATCGCCCTGAAGAATCGCCCAGAAATAGGAGAAATATTGAACCCAAATCGGTTCATCCAAACCCCAGGCGGTACGAAAGGCATCAACCGCTTCAGGGGGCGCATCCGCGCCCATGATGATCTGCGCGGGGTCACCAGATAAGCGCAGCACAATGAAAGCGAAGGTGACCACCATGGCAATGGTGAGCGCCGCGCGCGCTAAGCGTGATGCAATGAAGCGAAGCATTCAGGCGGCCTCCTGCCCCGTGAAGCCGTGTCCCGCGGCGACTTCCCCATGCGCGACATGGCAAGCGATAAGCCGTCCATCCGCACGGGGCTTCAATACCGGCGCTTCACGTGCACAAAGGCTATTCGCTACAGGGCAGCGCGGATGAAAGGCGCAACCGGATGGCCGGTCGGCGGGGTTGGGTGGGTCGCCCTGCAGCACCATGCGCTGCCCCGTGCGTCCTGGATGCGGAATGGCGGATACCAAGGCGCGTGTATATGGATGCGCCGGATCGTGCAGCACCGCATCGGGCTCTCCTTCTTCCACGATGCGGCCCAAATACATGACAGCGACGCGATGGCTCACTTGCCGAACGGCGCGCAGATCGTGGCTTACGAAAAGCATCGACGTGCCGAATTGTTCCTGTAAATCCAGCAGCAGGTTCATCACCTGTGCCTGGATGGAGACATCAAGCGCGCTGATCGGTTCATCACACACCAGCAAGGCGGGGTCAGTCGCCAGAGCGCGCGCGAGCACTGCGCGCTGGCGTTGACCGCCTGAAAGCTCATGCGGGTACAGTGCGCCTTGATCTGGCCGAAGACCCACGGCGCGCAGAAGCGCTTCCACCCTGGCAGAACGTTCGGAAGCCGCACCGATATTGTGGATGTCGAGCGGTTCAGCGATTTGCGTTGCGATGGGGAGTCGGCGATCCAAAGCCCCCAAGGGGTCTTGGAAAACCATCTGCATGCGCGCGCGCAGCTTCCGCCAAGCCGAGCTGCCCGGTTGCGGCATGGTGGCGCCTTCAAAGCTGACACGCCCCGCATCAGGCGTTTCCATGCCTAGCACCAAGCGGCCAGTCGTGGATTTACCGCATCCCGATTCACCGACCAGGCCCAGGGTGCGTCCACGTTCCAATTTCAGCGAAACGCCATCCACGGCGCGCACTTCCACCGCGCGGCCCATAATGCCTCGACGCATGGCATAGCGGCGAACCAAGCCTTCCGCTTCCAGTAGAGCGCCCCCGGGTTTCACGCTGGCACGCTTTCACGCGGTATAGGCATTTGCGCCACTTGTAAGCAGGCAACGCGGTGACTTGCGGCAAGGGGTATCAATCCTGGCACGCCCACATCACACGCAGCCACCCGGTGCGCACAGCGCGGAGCGAAGGCGCAGCCGGGCGGCATGGCCCAGGGTTCCGGAACGCCACCGGGTATTGCTGCAAGCCGCCGCCGCGGGCCATCCATGGGCGGCAAAGCACCTAGCAAGCCTTGTGTGTAGGGATGGGCGGCAGCCGAGAATAGCCGGCTGATCGGTGCTTCTTCCACAATGCGCCCCGCATACATTACGGCCACGCGTTCGCAGGAATCAGCAACAACGCCCAGATCATGACTGATCAGCACCAGGGTCATTCCCATATGGCGCCGCAGGTCTTTCAAAAGCTCAAGAATCTGCGCCTGAATCGTCACATCAAGCGCCGTGGTCGGTTCATCCGCCACCAGCAATTCAGGCTGCCCAGCGAGTGCGATGGCAATCATGACACGCTGATTCTGGCCGCCCGACAATTCATGCGGATAGGCATCCAAGCGCCGCGTGGCATCTGGGATGCCTACAAGATCAAGCAGCCGCTTGGCTTCGATGCGCGCAGCTTGCCCCACCATCTTCCTGTGTAACGCGAGCGCTTCCGTGATCTGCTTGCCGACCCTGTGCACGGGATTGAGGCTACTTGCCGGGTCTTGGAAGATCATCGCGATACGCCCGCCACGCACTTTTTCAAGTATGGAAGCCGGCGCACCGATCAATTCCTGCCCATCCAGCACGACGCTGCCGGTTATACGCGCCTTGGGTGGCAGCAGGCCAAGCGCCGCAAGCCAAGTGACCGATTTGCCGCAGCCACTTTCGCCGACAAGCCCAACCGCTTCACCCTTGGCGATTGAAAGATCAATGCCACGGAGAGCAGGCGCTCCGTCAAAAGCAACCGAAAGCCCGGTGAGGCTGACCAGCGGCTTCACGCGCCAACACGCAAATTGCCAGGGCCAAACATCATCGCCCAGCCGGAAGAAGCGCGCCATTCGATATTGCGCCGCTTGGCGGTGAAGGCAGCCGCATGGTGAAGCGTGATGTAGCCAGGGTCTTCGCGTTCAACGATCGTGAGTACGCGGCGGAACAATTCCCGCCGGCGCGCAAGATCTGTCTCCGCTTCCAAGGCCGTGGAGACTTGATTGAAATCATCGCTCGCCCATTCACCGGTGCGCTCCGCTTCCGTGCGCGGACCATAGGCGCGTAGCAACCCGGCCACTGGATCGCCGAAGACGGAGGTATTGGACCAATCGCGCACACCGCGGCCTGGCGTGCGTTCCGTCACCTGAGCGAAGTTTTCCTTCATTTCAATCGGTACATTGATTCCAACCGCGCGCCACATCTCAACCATGATCTGCGCATTGGCGACCTGATTTGTGTAGTAGTTATTCAGCAAGCGATAGGGGATGGGCTGGCCCCGATAATTGGCTTCACGCAGCAGTCGGCGCGCCTCGGTAGGGTCAAAGCGGGGGTTCTCCCAATCCGCCAGATACATCTCCCCATAGCTTTCCATTTGCATGCCGCGCGGGATTTTGGTGCGGCCGGCCCAAAGCGCGTCCACCAGAACTTGCCGATCAATGGCATGCGTCATGGCACGCCGGATACGCGCATCCGCAAGCACGGGATGGGTCTTATCAAAGGCGAGTTTGCGGATATTGTTGATGGGGCTGCCCAAAACCTCAAAACGCGGATTGCGTTCCACCACCGTGATCTGATCGGGTGGCACATCACAGGCGAAATCATACTCACCTGAGAAAAGCCCGTTGAGTCGCCCGGAAACTTCCGGCACTTCAACGAAGCGCAGGCGCCGTGCTGGCGGGCGGCCACCCCAATATTCATCATGCGCTTCAAGCACCAGTAGCGTATCGGGGCGGAATTCCGCGATACGATAAGGGCCGGTACCAATTGGCGTGCGCCCCCAGGAGAGCCAGCTTTCGGAACGCCCAAAGGCAGCGCGTGACAGGATTGCGCCCACACTCTGGGCGATGCGTCCTTCCAAGGTCACATCTGGAAGCCGATTGACAAAGCGAATGGTCTGCTGATCCAGGATCTCGATCCGCTCAAGCGCAGGATAGGTGCGCCGGCCAACCGCAACAACTTCCGCGGGCGGTTCCTTCGTGGCGGTCCCGGCCAGCACCGTGCTCCGCCCGGCGCCAGTCGCGCCTTGCGTGCCGAAAAGACGTTCGTTGAAGGAAAAGACCACATCCTCGGCCGTTAGCAGACTGCCATCGTGGAACTTGACATTCTGCCGCAAGGTAAGGTCGAGCGTGCGCGCATCCACGCGCTTCCAAGATGTGGCTAATCCGGGCACCAAGGCGGCATTGCTGAGCCAATCCGTGCCAATCAATTGTTCCGAATAAAGCCCGTGAAGCCGAAAGCCCACATTGGATTGCTCGCGCGGAGGTTCAAACGTATTGGAATTGGAAAGGCGCTGGACGGCGATGGTCAAGACGGGGCGATTATCCGCCTGCGCAAGCGCGGGTGCCGCAAGCGCTGGAGTGAGCAACGCAACTGGTGCAACAAATAAGTTACGACGATGGATCATGATATCAATTCCCGAAATTGCCGGGGCGGAAATCCATGGCGAAGGCAGGGCTCGCTTTCCAAACGGTATCGCGGCGCTTTGCGGTAAATGTTGCATTCTGGTGTAGAACCATGAAGGCGGGGTCTTCACGCTCAGCGATTTCAAGCATGCGGCGGAACACTGCGCGGCGACGCGCGCGGTCCGTGCTGGTCTCTAATTCACCGGATAGTTGATTGAATTCCTCATTTGTCCATTCGCCAACCTGCTGCTGTTGGCCGCTCGGTCCATGCTGATTGACGATAGACGAAACCGGATCATTAAAGGGCGCACTATTGGACCAATCGCGCACTGCGCGCGGTGTTTCGCGGGAGAAGATTTGCGCCCAATTCTCGCGCATTTCGATCTGCACATTCAGGCCAGCCTGCCGCCACATTTCAACCAGCACCTGGGCGGTCGCGTTCTGGTTTGTGTAGTAGTTGTTCAGCAGGCGATAGGGGATGGGTTCGCCGCGGTAATTCGCCTCCCGCAGCAGGCGCCTTGCCTCATTCAGGTTGAAGGCGGGTACCGACCAATCCGCATGGAACATGTCACCATAATATTCCCATTGCAGACCCTTCGGTACCACGGTGCGGCCTGCCCAAAGGCTATCCACAATCGCCTGACGATCAATGGCATGGGTCATGGCGCGGCGAATGCGCGGATCGCGCAATTGCGGGTGGTTCTTGTCAAACACCGTGAGGCGATGATTGAGAATGGTTCCACCCTGAACTTCAAAGGCACGATTGCGCTCGATGCTGCTGATTTGATCGGGCGGCATATCACACGCGAATTGATATTCGCCCGAAAGCAGACCATTCAACCGGGACGCAACTTCTGGCACTTCCACAAAACGGATCTGACGCAGCGGGGGGCGCCCGCCCCAATATTGATCATGGGCCACAAGCGTAAGCGAAACATCGGGACGGAATTCCGTGACCATATAGGGACCGGTCGTGATTGGCTTGCGCGCCCAATCAAGCCAGCTTCCCGCTTCCATGAAGCCGCGGCGAGAGCAGATGTCGCTACCATAACGCGCGAGCCGCCCTTCCAACGTGACATCAGGCGTCCGATTGATGAAGCGCACAGTATAGCGATCCAGCACTTCAACCTTCTCAAGCGCCGGCCAGATGCGGCGTGAGACAGCAACCACTTCTGGCGGGAGTTCCTTACCCTGCGGGCCCTGGCCCGGGATGCGGGTGAACAAGGTGCCAGTCGCGGGGGAACCTGGCGTGCCCGTGCCAAACATGCGTTCGGCACCGAAGGAAAAGGCAACATCCTCAGCCGTCATTTCGTCGCCATTATGGAAGCGCACACCACGACGCAGCGACAATTCCACGGTCTTATCGTCAATGCGGCGCCATTCGGTGGCAAGGCCTGGGCGCGATTCAAGATTGCCAAGCCAGTTCCGACTAATCAGCCCTTCCCAAAGCGAGGTAAAGAAAACCCGCTCCCCCACATTCGACTGTTCACGCAGCACTTCCAGCGTGTTGCTGTTCACGATCTTCTGCACCGCGATGGTGATCGCGGGGCGCTGATCCGATTGAGCGATGGCAAAGCGCGGCAATACGGCCAGGGCCGGCGCGGCAAGCAAATGACGGCGCAGCATGGGGTATCTCCTCAAAAATGGGGGTTATTCAGCGGGGCGGGCGGTGGTGTGCGGCAGGATGCGCTCTTCAAGTCCTTGCGGCGTGGCGCGATAATGCGTCAGCGTCTTCTCCGCGTGGCGCATGCGCTTGGACAGCGCTTTCTGCGCATATTCCTTCACGCGTGCCGCATAGGCGGGATCTTCGGCCAGGTTCGTGAATTGATGCGGATCTTGCTTCAGGTCGAAGAACAAGGGCGGCAGTGCAGCGAAATGCACATATTTGAATTCAGCATCCTGAATGACGCATAGGGCGCATTCATCCATGGAAAGACCAAGCGCCGTTTCTGGCTGCGAATAGTGCACATCCCTGAAATCATATTCATAGAATAATTGTTCTCGCCAATCTTGCGGCGCCGTGTGATCCAGCAATGGCAGCAATGAACGCCCATCGGCGCTGCGCGGCGCGGTGCCACCAAGCGCTTCCAGAATCGTGGGCATCACATCCACGCTTTCCGTGAAGGCTTCTTCAATTGCGCCAGCGCGCGTTGCGCGCCCGGCATCCTTGACCACGAGCGGGATACGGAAGCTTTCGTCAAAATAGCCAACCTTGCCCAGAAGCCAGTGATCACCAAGCTGCTCGCCATGGTCTGACGTAAAGATGATCATGGTATTGTCCCACTCGCCATTTTCTTCGAGCCAGGCGAAGACACGGCCAAGGCAATCATCCACTTCACTAATCAGGCCGGCATAAGTGGCACGCATTTGGCGAATCGAGGCTTCGTCAAGCGTGCTCGCTGCGCCGCCGGCGCCGTGGAAGAAGGAACCCTGCTTGATATCACGCAGATAGTGCTGAAGCAGCGGATGCTGCGCCGCTTCATCCTGCCAATGAGGGGAACGTATCGGCGCAGGCATGTCAGATGGCTTATACATCGCATGATAAGGCGCAGGCGCGATGAACGGGGGGTGTGGGCGATAATAGCCAAGATGCAGGAACCAGGGCTTGCCGTTGCGCCCCTTCAGATAGGTGAGCGCACGTTCAGTGAAATAAGTGCTGTCAGAAAGTTCGGCAGGAATTCTGCATGGCTTATCGGTCACGCCCGGCACTGAATCCTCACCTTCCGGCAGCCAGATATCCTCGCGCCGCGGGGGCAATTCGTAGCCTTGATGCGCGAGCCAGCCGAAATATCCATCCATGCTTGGTTCAAAAGCACCAACACTGCGAAAGCCATCCATCAGATCGCCGAGCGTTGTGAAGCGCGGATCCTGAGGGCCGGTGGTTCGCGGGTCTGGCGTGGTGGTTGTGTAGCCAATAAGCGCCGGATCATAGCCGATCAGGCGCAGCTGCTTGGCAAGGTTTGTGTGTCGCGCATCCAGCGGCACGGTATTCTGCACCGCGCGATGGTTCATCAGGTAAAGCCCGGTCAGCAGGCTCGCTCGCGCTGGGCCACAAGGCACCGTATTGGTCACATGGTTGCGAAACGTGACGCCCTCACGACAGAGACGGTCCAGATTAGGGGTATGCAGAAAGCCAGCCCCCAGATGAGGGACGAAATCAGCACGCCATTGGTCAACAACAATCAGGAGAACATTTTTACGAGCGGACATGCCAGCGCCTCGAATGATTGAGAGATACGGTTGGCAGTTCGTAACGCGCCTGTATTTCATTAAAGTTACAGTTGCGCGGCAGGTTTGTGATGTCGCCGCTTAGTCAGGAGTTGCCCAACATGCTCCGGATCACCGGGAACGAAAATATAATGAGAATGTCCGCTTCGTTCTTGAATAGTGTGGGTCATGAATTTTTTGATGATAAAAATGCGGGATCAGGATTTGAGGAAGATCGTGTATTTATTCAAATCCTGTCCCAGCTAAAGAAACATCCAGTATTAAGGCTACTTCGTGATGTGACGCGGATAGGTTAGGTGCCGGAGCGGGCCCAGATAAGGCACTTCCATGCCGTCTGGCTTGAGAAGCACTGTCTCAACATGATCCTCATGCAGATGATGCAGCAAGGCACCACAATGCCGTTCTCCTGGTAGGCCAAGCTGTTCTTCTTCTTCCACCACAAATGAAAGTGGCGGGGCCCAGACATACGCGACCAGGCCACGGGAGAATTCATGATGAAGGTGAAGATGCCCCGAAGCTACCAAGCGTAGGCCTGGATGCTCCAGCAAGGGCGCGAGAGCGGCGCGCGCATGTGGGGGAACAGACCAATAATCAAAAATCGGGTCTTCCGGCTCGGTCACGAATATCGGCTTATGAAGAAAGACAGCCAAGCGCTTTGTTCCGGTACCCTCAACTGCTTCAATAATGAAGCGGGCCTGAGACGCTTCCTCGGCATGACCAGTGCCCATCACCTCCGAATTGAGGCCAATTACACGCCAGCCTGGCAGGTCATGAACCCCATAGCCTTTTCCGAAATGACTCTGGAAGCGGGCCTGCCGCGCCGAATCGTAAGGTTGACGTGGCATCGTATGGCCATGGCTGCCTGTATCGTGGTTTCCCGGTAACGCAAGCAAGGGTCCAGGGAAACGCTGAAGCTGTTCTGCCGCAAAAGCCAAATCAGCTTCATGGTCTGCCCCATCAAGGGAGAGATCGCCACTCGCAACCGTGAGGTCTGGCAAGATATCCTGGGCAAGACCATGAATCAGGGCCAGGTTGCCACGGAACAGATCATTCCGCGGTGATAGATGCGAATCAGTGAGCTGTAGGATGGTTTGCATGTCTTAGCCTCGACGCGGCAGGAGGCGCCGCACTTCGCTTGCCATGTCCGCGAGGGCCGCTTCTGGTGTTGCAGTGCCCTCAACCACACGCGCCATATTATTCACCATGACTTCCGTTACCCTGACGCTATTGGTCCCCGGAAAGGCATACCAAGGTACCATACGTCCAACCTGCATGGTTGCTGTCTTGAACAGCGGGTTTTCGCGATAGAATTCCGAAAGATAACGCGGATCATCAATGGCGATCTGGTTCGTTGGCACGTAGCCAGTATTTTTGACCATGAGCGTTGTGCCCTCAGCGCCGGTGGAAAAGCGCAGGAATTTCCAAGCCGCTTCACGCTTCGCCGGGTCTCGTGCGGTCAGCATGCCGGCGGCACCGCCTGTAGGCAGGCGGCCATTCACCGGATCAATCACCGGAAGCAGCGCCGTTTGCATTTCGAAGTTACGGCCAACACTGGTCATCATATTGCGCAGGAAGGCCGTGG
>JBILPX010000381.1:0-2925 GCA_044373565.1 Roseomonas sp. | reverse complement strand
GAACAGCGAACAGGCCAAGTGATTGGTGGAACCGATCCCCGCATTGGCATTGGAAACCTGGCCCGGATTGGCGCGGACTCGCGCAAGGAACTCCTGCATGGTCTGGGCGGGGAAGCCGTTGCGCACCACGAAAAACAGCGGCGTACCGGCAATCAGCCCAATCGGCTGCAATTCGCGCGGATCATATTGAATGGACCGATATATCGAAGGTGCGGCTGAATGGCTGCCCAGGCTGCCGACGGTCAGCGTATAGCCATCCGGTGCCGCTTGCGCGCCGCGCGCCCCGCCGATGGTGCCGCCCGCGCCGGAGACATTTTCCACCGTCACGCGCTGGCCGAGCGTCTTCATCATGTGGTCAGCGACAATGCGCGCCAGCACATCGGTCGCCCCGCCGGGGGCGAAGACCACCAGCATATTGATGGTGCGATTGGGGAAATCCTGCGCGGCGGCTGGCTGGGCCAAGCCGAGGAACAGTGCGGCCAGGGCCGCCAAAAGACGCTTCATGATGCTTTCTCCCGTTGGGCTTGGTGCCGGGTTTGTCCCGTTCTGCCCCCATCATGGAAGCTTCCCCTTACCCCCGCCGTCAAGCGCCACCCCTTGCGCCGCTGCGGCTGCCGTTTCAGGGTCTCGCCCAGCAAGACCACAGGAGAGCCCCATGCTGCCGCCGCGCGAGAAAATGACCATTTGCTTCGCCCATGTCGCCTATCGCTTTGCCGATCGCTTCGCGCTGCGCGGTGCCGGGATTGATTTCTTTGAAGTTCGCAATCGGGATGATCTGGATGCGCGGATTGCAGGCGCCGATGTGCTGGTCTGTTCCGGGCTATGGCGCAATGATTTACCGAAGCTCTCACCCCGCCTACGCTTTGTGCAATCCGCCAGCGCCGGGACGGATCAATATGACCGCGATGTGCTGCGCGCGGCGGGTATTCGCCTCGCCAGCGCCCAAGGGTGCAACGCCAATGCCGTCAGCGAACACGCGATTGCGCTGATGTTGGGCATCCTTCGCCGTGTTCCGGAAGCGCGCGACAATCAGGCCAAGCGCTTCTGGCGCGGCATGATGGGCGATTTCGCCAAGCGCGAGGATGAAGCCGGCGGCAAGACGGTGATTGTGGTGGGCACCGGGCGCATTGGCGGGCGCATTGCCCGCATCTGCAAGGCCTTGGATATGCATGTGATTGGCGTGCGCCGCGATGCTCAGGCCGGCGCCAATGGCGCGGATGAGGTGCATTCCTTCACGAACCTGCCCGCCCTATTGCCGCGCGCGGATTTCGTCGTGCTGGCCTGCCCGCTGACGGATGAAACCCGCGGGCTGATTGGCGCTGCCGCGCTTGCCGCCATGAAGCCAACCGCGCATCTGGTGAATGTCGCGCGTGGGCGTGTGGTGGATGAACCCGCCTTGATTGAAGCCTTGCAAGCCGGGCGCATCGCCGGCGCCGCCCTGGATGTGACGGTGGATGAACCCCTGCCGGAAGCAAGCCCGCTTTGGACCATGCCCAATGTGCTGATCACGCCGCATACGGGTGGTGAGACGCATAAATACGAAGACAACGTACTGGATATGATGATGGAAAACCTGAACCGACAATGGCGTGGTGAAACCGCCTTGTTCAACCAGATTGTTTGAGGTGCGTGATGCAGACCCGTGAAGGCGCGATAGCCCGCGCCGCGACCTATTTCGATGATGGCAGCTACAAGAAATTGCTCACCGATCTTGTCGCCATCCCGTCCACCGCGCAGGAACCTGGGCATGAGGCTGATTTGCGCCATTATTTGGAAGGCGCGATTGGGCCTTGGCTGGAAAGGCTGGGCTTTGCCGTCGGCATTCATCCCAATCCGCTGGAAGGCTTTGGCCCGATTTTGACGGGGGTGCGGATTGAAGATGCCTCCAAGCCCACCGTGCTGCTTTATGGCCATGGCGATACGGTGCGCGGCCTGGATGATCAGTGGCGCCCTGGGCTGAAGCCTTGGGAATTATACGAAGAAGATGGCCGCTGGTATGGCCGCGGTTCCGCCGACAATAAGGGCCAGCACGCGCTGAATATCGCAGCGCTTGAAGCGGTGCTGGCCGAACGCGGTGGCAAGCTTGGCTTCAATGTGAAGATCATTCTTGAAATGGCGGAAGAACGAGGCTCGCGCGGCTTGCGCGAATTCGTCGCCGCCAATCGCGACATGCTGGCGGCTGATGTGCTGATTGCCTCAGACGGGCCGCGCGTCGAGCCCGAAGTGCCCACAATCGCCACCGGCACGCGCGGCATTTTTCAGTTTGACCTGGTGCTGAAGCTGCGCGCTGGCGGCGTGCATTCCGGCCATTGGGGCGGGCTGACCACGGACCCCGCCATTCGCATGAGCCATGCCATTGGCGCCATTATTGATCCACGCGGCAAAATCCTGGTGCGCGATTGGCTGCCGCAAAATGGCGTGCCGGCGGAAGTGCGCGGCGTGCTGGATGGCTGCCCGGTGGGCGGCGGCGGAGGTGCTGCCACCATTGATGCTGATTGGGGTGAACCCGGCCTAACGCCGGCTGAGAAGATCTATGGCTGGAATAGTTTCATCGTGCTTGCCATGCTCTCTGGCAAGCCGGATGCACCGGTGAATGCGGTGGCACCCGATGCGCGCGCCACCTGCCATATCCGCTATACCGTGGATACGGACCCGAATACCTTCGAGGCGTCTTTGCGCCACCATCTGAATGAACAGGGCTTTGGCGATATTGTGATCGAGAACGCCGGGGTGCGCATGGCGGCTTCCCGCACACCGCCCAATCACCCCTGGGTGCGTTGGGCGCAGGAAAGCATGCAGAAAACGCTCGGCAAGCGCGTGCAGATCATCCCGAATTCATCGGGCGGGCTGCCCGGGGATGTGTTTGTGGACCATATCGGCGTGCCGCTGGTCTGGGTGCCGCATTCCTATAATGGCTGCAAACAA
>JBILPX010000100.1:0-9478 GCA_044373565.1 Roseomonas sp. | reverse complement strand
GAAATCCGGCCCATTGATGATGTCGCCGCGATAGGAAGGCAGCGTCACGCCATCAAGCGTTTCATTATCGGAAGATCGCGGCTTGGCGAATTGCCCAGCCATGCGGCCAAGCTTCACCACAGGCAGGGCGCCACCAAAAGTCAGCACCACCGCCATTTGCAGCAGCACGCGAAAGGTATCGCGGATGATATTCGCCGTGAAATCGCCAAAGCTTTCGGCGCAATCGCCGCCTTGCAGCACAAAGGCCTGGCCATCCCCGGCACGCGCCAAGGAAGCCTTGAGGCGCCGTGCCTCACCGGCAAAAACGAGCGGGGGAAATCGCGCGATCTTGGCTTCCATTGCAGCCAAAGCCGCCTGGTCGGGATATTCCGGCACCTGCCTGATCGGCATGTTCCGCCATGATTCCGGGCTCCAGCCCCGCGCAGTCATTTCCGCCTATCTCCTTGATACAAGACGCGGCACAATAAACACGAGCCCGCGCTTAGGGGAAGAGCAGGCGGGCATGGCGGCAGGATTGGTAAGGAAAGCAGCGGGCATGGATAGGCAGCAAGATATCGCAATCCGGATGCAAAAGGCCGTGCAGGCGGGGGCGATCCCTGGCCTGGTGCTGGCTTTGGGTGACCGGCATGGGAGTAGCTGGGATGCCGGTTTTGGCAGCCGGGCCGTGGGAAGTGCCGAACCGATGCAGCCTGATGCGGTGTTCTGGATTGCCTCCATGACCAAGGCCATCACTGGGGCGGCGGCGATTATGCTGGTGGAAGCGGGCAAGCTTTCCCTGGATGCACCGGCAAGCGCGCTGGTGCCGGGTATCGGCGCGCTTGGCGTGTTGGAAGGCTTTGATGAGGCCGGGCAACCCAAAATGCGCCCGGCCAAGCGCCCCATCACGCTGCGGCATTTGCTGACCCATACATCCGGCTATGCCTATGACATGTGGAGCAGCGACATCGCGCGCTTCCGCAAGGCTACTGGCACACCCGCGGTTGGCACCTGCCGCAATGCCGCGCTTGCTTTGCCCCTGCTGTTCGATCCCGGTGAGGATTGGAGTTATGGCATCGGCATAGATTGGGCCGGCAAGATGATCGAGGCCGCAACCGGCGAGACGCTTGGCGCGCATTTGCAGCGCGTGATTTTTGAACCACTCGGCATGGTTGATACTTCCTTCAAGCTGCGCCCCGATCAAAGGGCGCGGCTGGCGGCGATGCATGGGCGCGGTGCGGATGGCGCACTTTCCGTCATTCCCTTCGAAGTGCCGCAGGAGCCCGAGTTTGAGACCGGCGGCGGCGGGCTTTACAGCACGGCGCGGGATTATCTGGCTTTTGCGCGCATGATCCTGAATGGCGGGAAGCACGGCAAGATCAGGCTACTGAAGCCGGAGACCGTGGCCGAGATGGCGCGCGACCAGATTGCGCCGCTTTCGGTGCGCCCGATGATTTCTGCCGTGCCGACAGCGACGCGCGATGCGGATTTCTTCCCCGGCATGGCGAATGGCTGGGGGCTGACGTTTTTGGTGAACCGCAAGCCATCACCGCAGGGCCGTTCAGCGGGTGGCCTCGCCTGGGCCGGGCTTGGCAATACCTTCTATTGGATTGACCATGGCCGCGGCACGGCAGGGATTTTCCTCAGCCAAATCCGGCCGTTTTTTGACCCGTACGCGATTGCGCTGTTCCGCGATTTCGAAAGCCTCGTGAATGGCGTTTGACGCGGTTGCCTAAAACACCACCACCGATCGGATGGATTTGCCTTCATGCATCAAATCGAAGGCATCGTTGATTTTCTCAAGCGGCATGGTGTGGGTGATCAGATCATCAATGTTGATCTTCCCTTCCATGTACCAATCCACAATCTTCGGCACATCGGTGCGCCCGCGCGCGCCACCAAAGGCGGAACCTTTCCAGACGCGGCCCGTGACCAATTGGAAGGGGCGGGTTGCGATTTCGGCGCCTGAAGGGGCGACGCCGATGATGATGCTCTCCCCCCAGCCGCGATGGCAACATTCCAGCGCCTGGCGCATCACCGCGACATTGCCGGTGCAATCGAAGGAGAAATCGGCGCCACCGCTGGTGAGGTCCGTGATGGCCTGCACCACCTTATCGGTGCCGATCTCATTCGGGTTGATGAAATGCGTCATGCCGAATTTGCGCGCCATGGCCTGTTTGGCGGGGTTGATGTCAACGCCGATGATCTTGTCGGCGCCCACCATCCGCGCACCCTGGATGACATTCAGCCCAATGCCGCCCAGGCCAAAGACAACCACATTGGCGCCAGGCCAGACCTTGGCGGTATAGATCACTGCGCCGATGCCGGTGGTGACGCCGCAGCCGATGTAGCAAATTTTGTCGAAGGGCGCGTCTTCCCGCACCTTCGCCAGGGCAATCTCCGGCAGCACCGTGAAGTTCGAAAAAGTGCTGCAGCCCATGTAGTGAAACACGGGCTTGCCAGGGGCTGCGCCTTCGCAACTGAAGCGGCTGCTGCCATCCGGCATGACACCCTTGCCCTGGGTGCCGCGGATGGAGGTGCAAAGATTGCTGCGCTGGCTAAGACACGTTTTGCAGGCGCGGCATTCGGGCGTGTAGAGCGGAATCACGTGATCCCCGGGCTTCACGCTGGTCACACCCGCGCCGATTTCGCGGACAATGCCCGCACCTTCATGGCCTAGGATGGCGGGGAAAAGCCCCTCAGAATCCAGCCCATCCAGCGTGTAGGAATCCGTGTGGCAAACGCCGGTCGCCATGATTTCGACCAGCACTTCGCCGGCTTTGGGGCCATCCAAATCCACAGTTTCGATGGTGAGCGGCTGTTTCGCTTGCCAAGCCACGGCGGCGCGCGTTTTCATCGGGCGGTTTCCCTCAATGCTTTCAGGGACGCATCTTGCACCGCTTGGCCATGCTGTGGAAGCCTTAGGCGGTGACCGCCCTTGGTGCCGTGCGCGCGCCCGCATCACGCGGCAAAGCCATTGCAGCGGCCAGCATGACAAGCCCAAGAACAGCCAAGGTCAGGAATAGCGCCGGCGCGCCGCCCGCTGCATCGCCATAGGCCCAGGCAACCAGGTTCACCCCCAGCGGCGCCGCGACAAAACCCATGGCGAATTTCAGCCCAAAGGCCAGGCCGCGCCGCTTGCCCGATGAATAGCGCGCCAGCAGCAGGTTTTCGACCGGCGCCGAGAAATCGAACATGAAGCCGATGAACACAGCAATCAGCAGCACCCAAACGCCACCAAACGAGGCCGCCAGCAGCATCAGCGGCAGTTTCACCAGGAAGGTTCCGACATAAAGCGTCTTCATCGGCATCTGATCCGCGAGCCGCCCGCCAATCAATTGGCCCGCGCTGCCCATCAACATGGTCGCACCTACAATCAGGCCAAGCTGCGCTGGCCGGGCGGAATCAAGCAGCAGCATGTCACTCAGCCATTTCGGCAGCGCGGTGGCATAGGCAGTATAGGCAATGGAGCCCAGCATGAAGGTGATGGCGAGCACGATCAGCACGCCCCAGGGAATGCGCGCGGCCTCAGCCGCCGCAGCCTGCGCCGCTTCCTGACCTGGCTGATGATTGCTGGCGGCAACACGACCCGTAAGCAGGCAGAATAGCAGCGCCAAACCCGCGATGATGGTGACAATACCCGGCAGAATCATCGCCATGCGCCAACCGGCAATGGCGGCAAGCCCGCCGGCAATCACCGCAGCACAGGCAACGCCGATACTGCCGGCGATACCAAGAAGACCCATCAACCGCCCGCGCGCATCGGGCGGCGCTGTCATGGAAACCCAGGCGAGTGCAACGGGGTGATAAATCGCGCCAAAGCCACCCAGCAGCGCGAGTGCGAGCCCCATCTCAGCACTATCGGAAACAAAGCCGGCGATGATGGAAGCCAGACCAATACCCAGGAAAAACACCACCATCATGCGCGCATGGCCAAAGCGATCCGCAAGCCAGCCCGCGAGCGGCGCACCAACCCCGATCATGGCAGCACCCAGGCTCCAGAGCGCGATAATCTCCGCATAGGGCCTTTGCCAGATGCCTTCCAAAATCACTGCCAGCGTCAGGAAAAGCCCGGTCAGCACATGATGGAGAAAATGCCCGACCGAGGCGAAGCTGATGATCAGGCGCTGCGCGGGCTGCATCACGCGCCCACCACGCGCGTGCGGGTGCGGAGTGTTACGAATTCCTCTGCCGCCGTTGGATGAATGCCAATGGTACGATCAAAATCCTGCTTGGTCGCGCCCATCACCACGGCAATGCCGATGCCCTGCATCATCTCCCCGGCGTCCTCGCCGATCATATGCGCGCCGAGGATTTTTTGCGTGCGTTGGCAGACCACAAGCTTCATGAGCGTCTTGCGGCCCTCGCGTTTGCTGATGGTGTGGCGCATGGGGGTGAAGCGCGTGACGTAGATATCGGCGGGGCCGCGCTTGGCGGCTTCTTCCTCCGTAATGCCGACCGTGCCGATGGGCGGGTTCATGAAAACCGCAGTCGGGACGTTTTCATAGCTGACGCGGCGCGGATTGTTGCCGAACAGCGTATCGGCCAGCGCATGGCCGACCGCCGTTGCCATGGGGGTCAGATTCACCCGGTCCAATACATCGCCAATAGCGAAGATATGCGCCTGGTTGGTGGCGTGGTTGTCATCCACCGCGATCCCGCCATTGGCAGCCAAGCGCACGCCAGCCTTGTCCAGCCCAAGCCCCTCGGTCGCGGGCTTGCGGCCGGTGCAGAAAAACACCGCATCAACCACCTGCGCCGAGCCATCGGAAAGATGCAGCAGACGCTCCGCGCCGCGCGCCTCAATGCGGACAGGGCTGACGCCGGCATGGCAGGCGATGCCTTGTGCGATCAGGGCTTCCGCGGCGGCACTGCGAATATCCTCATCAAAGCCTCGCAGCGGCAGCGGCGCGCGATGCACCAGCGTCACCTCCGCCCCAAGCCCCTTCAGGATGCAAGCGAATTCTACCGCGATATAGCCAGCGCCCAACACCGCGACGCGCTTGGCCAATGCCTTCAGCGTGAAAAGATCATCCGAAATCAGCCCAAGCTCCGCGCCCGGAATATCAAGCCGGGTGGCGACACCGCCCACCGCGATGATGATGCGTTCCGCCGTCACGCGCTTGCCGCCGACATCAAGTGTATGCGCATCCAGGAAGGTGGCGCGCGCATCGAAGGAAGTGACGCCGGCATTGCCCAGCAAGCGGCCATAAATGCCCGAAAGCCGCGCCACTTCGGCGTCTCGGGCGGCGGCCAGCTTCGCCCAATCATGCCCGTGATTTTCAAACGACCAGCCAAAGGCCGCCGCATCTTCCGCCCAGGCGCCATATTCAGCCGCATTCACCATAATCTTCTTCGGCACGCAACCGACATTCACACAGGTACCGCCCCAGAAGCGTTCTTCCGCAACACCCACCCGCGCCCCATGGCCGGCGGCAATACGCGCGGAGCGCACCCCACCAGAACCGCCACCAATTACGAAAAGATCAAAATCATAAGCCATGGAAACCTCAGGAAAACCGATCAGACAGGACGTTTCGGGACAACAACGCGCACGGTGAAAATCTGCACCGGCTCATCATGTTGGTTGAAGGTTGTGTTGCGCATCAGCGCACTGCCGCGATCCGGGCGGGAACGCGAAGGGGCCACTTCCAGCACCTCGATCTCCACGCGCAGCGTATCACCGGGGTACACCGGCTTGGTCCATTGCAGCTCACCGCCGCCACCGACAATCCCGCCAGAAATGCCGCCAATAGCCTGCACCACCATGCGCATGGTCATGCCCGCGGTATGCCAACCACTCGCGGCCAAACGCCCAAAAAGCGGATGCGCGGTACCCGCTTCTTCATCCATATGGAAGGGCTGCGGGTCATAAAGGGCGGCGAAGCGTTTGACTTCCTCGGCATCAACCATCACCGAGCCAGCGGTAAAGCGCCGGCCCGGAAACAGGTCCTCCAGGAAAATCGCCTCACTCACGTGCCGATGCCACCAAGGGCGAGGTATTTCACTTCAAGATATTCCTCGATCCCCATATGGCTGCCTTCACGCCCAAGGCCCGATTGCTTGAAGCCACCAAAAGGCACTTCAGCGGTGGAGATGATCCCCTCATTAATGCCGATAATACCGTATTCCAAAGCCTCGGCCACGCGGAAGATGCGCCCAACATCGCGGGCGTAGAAGTAAGAAGCCAGGCCAAATTCCGTATCATTGGCCATCTGGATCGCTTCTTCTTCGGTCTTGAAGCGGAACAAAGGCGCCACAGGGCCGAAGGTCTCTTCGCCAAAAATCTTGGCACCACGCGGCACATTCGAAAGGATCGTCGGTTCGAAGAAATTACCGCCGCGCGCATGGCGCTTGCCGCCGGTTATCACACTGGCACCTTGCGCCAGCGCATCGGCGATATGTTCTTCAACCTTGGCCACCGCATCAGCATTGATTAGCGGGCCTTGTGTGACGCCAGGTTCCATCCCGGGGCCAACCTTCAGCCCTTCCACAGCCGTCTTCAGCTTGGCGGCGAAGGCTTCATAAACGCTATCCTGCACCAGGATGCGATTGGCGCAGACACAGGTTTGCCCGGCATTGCGATATTTGGACGCCATGGCGCCGGCCACCGCCGCATCCAGATCCGCATCATCAAACACAATGAAAGGCGCATTGCCGCCCAATTCCATCGAGGTTTTCTTGATGGTCGCGGCGCATTGCGCGAGCAGCACACGCCCCACTTCCGTGGAACCCGTGAAGGAAAGCTTCCGAATGATCGGGTTGCTGGTGAGTTCCTTGCCAGTTTCGCCGGAAGGCCCGGTGATCACGTTGCAGACGCCGGAGGGCATGCCGGCACGTTCCGCCAATACCGCCAAGGCAAGCGCGGAAAACGGCGTTTGCGATGCAGGGCGGATCACGCCGGTGCAGCCCGCCGCCCAACCAGGCCCCGCCTTGCGGGTGATCATCGCCGCAGGGAAATTCCACGGCGTGATGGCGGCGAAAACGCCGATTGGTTCCTTGGTCACCAGGATGCGCCGGCCCTTGGCATTTTGGGGAATCGTCTCACCCTGCACGCGGCGGCCTTCATCCGCGAACCATTCAATGAAGGAAGCGGCATAGACAATTTCGCCCTTCGCTTCCGCCAAGGGCTTGCCTTGCTCAGCCGTCATGATCGCGGCCAGATCGTCGGAATTTTCATGCATGAGTGCTGCGATTTTGTGCAGGATCACGGCGCGATCTTTGGCCAGCATTGCGCGCCAGGCCGGCCAGGCGGCATTGGCGGCTTCAATGGCGCGGCGGGTTTCCGCCTGGCCCATGGCCGGCACTTCGCCAATCACTTCCCCGCTAGCAGGGTTACGCACGGCGATGGTCTTGCCGGTATCGGCCTGCACCCAGGCGCCGGCGATGTAATTCGCCTGACGGAAAAGGGCGGGGTCCTTCAGCGGCAGCTTGGTGGTGGCGTCGAGCATGGTGTTTCTCCTGGACTTAGGGACAGGATAAGCCGGATCGCGCCAGTTTCCCACCCTTTCACATGCGGGCTTGCCTTCACGGCCCGCCGGGCCATGATCCCCCCAAGAAAGCCATAGGAACGCCCGCATGGATGCCACCCATAACCCCGGCCTGAAAAGCTGGGTCGCTTCTGCCAATCAGCCGGGGCAGGATTTCCCAATCCAGAACCTGCCCTTTGGCGTCTTCAGCCGGGCCGGGGAAGCACCACGCGGCGGGGTGGCCATTGGCGAGATGATTCTGGATTTGCGCGCCGCAATCAACGCTAGCCTACTTTCCGGTACCGCAGCGGAAGCCGCTGCCGGGCCAAGCCTGAATGCGCTGATGGCGCTGGGCAGGGGCGCTTCTGCTGCTTTGCGGGCACAGCTTTCCGCATTGCTGGCGGCGGGTTCATCGGCTGAATCCTGGGCCGCGCGCATCCTGGTGCCGATGGCGCAAGCCCAAATGCACATGCCAGCCACCGTCGCGAATTTTTCTGACTTTATGGCGAGTTATGACCACTGCGCGCGGCTTGGCGTGCGGCGCGATCCGAAAAATCCCCTGCCGCAAGCCTTTCGCCATTTGCCGGTTGCCTATCATTCCCGCGCCAGTTCCGTGCGCGTGAGTGGCGAGGATGTGATCCGCCCACATGGCCAATGGGCGCGCAGCGATGGCGAGGTACGCTTCGCCCCATCGGAAGCGATGGATTATGAATTGGAACTGGCGATCTGGATCGCGGGCGAAAACGCGCTTGGTACGCCCGTGACCATGGCGGAGGCCCCCAAGCGCATCTTCGGCTTCGGGCTTTTGAATGACTGGTCCGCGCGCGATATCCAGCGTTGGGAAATGCCGCCACTTGGGCCATTTTTGGCGAAGAGTGTCTCAACTTCGGTCTCGCCCTGGGTGATCACGGCGGAAGCGCTGGAACCCTTCGCGAAAGCGGCACCGGCGATTGACCCGCCGCCCCTGCCTTATCTGGATAGCGCCTGGAACCGCGCGGCTGGGGCGCTGGGGGTGCGGATGCAAGCTTTGCTGGTGACCGCCAAGATGCGCGCGGAAGGCGCCGCGCCCGCGCTTCTGACCGATACGGATTTCGCCCGCATGTATTGGACGGCTGCGCAAATGGTGGCGCACCACGGCACCAATGGCTGCAATCTGCTGCCCGGCGATTTGCTGGGTAGCGGCACAGTTTCCGGCCCGGAAGACACTGCCGCTGCGTGCCTCGCTGAACTTGGCCTTACCGGCCCCATCACCCTGCCCAATGGCGAAACCCGCCGCTGGTTGCAGGATGGTGATGAGGTGATTTTCCGCGCCCGCGCCGAAGCGCCCGGTGCTGTTTCCATCGGCTTTGGCGAATGCCGTGGCGCCATCGCGCCCGCCATTGCCTGGCCTGTTTGATCGTACAAGAAGGAGAAACCCCATGCCCCGTCGCATCGTTGACATATCCGTGGCACTCCGTGCCGGCATCATCAGTGACCCACCCCATGCGCTACCGAAGATCGAGTATCTCGATCACCACATGACCGCACCTGGCATGGCGCAGGATTTCGGCATCAGCGTGGATCAATTGCCCGAAGGCGAATATGCGGCGGTGGAACGCGTGCAGATCAGCACCCATAACGGCACGCATATTGACGCGCCCTATCATTATTTCAGCCGCATGAATGAAAGGCTGGTGCCAGGTGGCGAGCCTTCCTGGCGCATTGATGAAGTGCCGCTTGATTGGTGCTTGCAGCCTGGCGTGAAGCTGGATTTCCGGCATTTTGAGCATGGCTATGTCGCGACGGCGAATGATGTACAGGCGGAATTGAAACGCATCGGCCATACGCTAAAGCCTTTGGAAATCGTGGTGGTGAATACCGCCGCCGGCGCGCGTTATGGCGAAGATGACTATATCCATTCCGGTTGCGGCATGGGCAAGGAGGCAACGCTTTGGCTGTTGGAACAGGGCGTACGCGTGACGGGCACGGATGGTTGGTCCTGGGATGCGCCGTTTTCGCTGACCAAAAAAAAGGTCGCGGCCACCGGCGATGTT
>JBILPX010000380.1:0-2939 GCA_044373565.1 Roseomonas sp. | reverse complement strand
GGTAGGGATCGCAAAAGATGAAGCTCCGCATAGTGACTTATAGGATATCGGCCCTGTGCGGTGCCATGTTCGCACTTCTGGGCTGTGATTATTATTCATCAACCCACACACCGGCACAGCGTTTGGGACCAGACACCTTCATAATCAATTCTCGTGGTGCAAAGCAAAGCATTACTACTGGACAACAAGTCGCTCTAGCCGAAGGACAGAAATACTGTCGAGACATGAACAAGGAATTCCTGGCAGACAGCATTAAAGTTGTACGATATACAGAGGTTGAGTTGATTTTTTTGTGTTTGCCTTCGGGCGATCCGGCCCTAAGGCGACCCGTTCTCCGCGCGCATCCGAACACCGTAATTGAGGTGAGGTAGTCCAGTGTGCAGCTCTTTTCGCCTACTGGCCTAGCAAGAGATCAAATTTCTGAGTCACAAACTTTTCGATTTCCTCTCTCCCCGGTACCGGCGCCAAACGCCAGCCCGCTCTCAGCGGCATTCGGAGCGCAACGCGAGTGCGTTAATGGTCGCTTGAGTAGACTACGTTTCGGATTCCTGAGGTTGATCCATCTTCCCTGCCCTGCCAGTCTCGCCGCCTCAAGGCCCCCAAATACCAGCCGAACAGAACCGGGAGAAAACCATGATCCGCCGCCGAAGCCTCCTCGCCGCGCCCTTCGCGCTGGCCGCCGCATCCCGGCCTGCTGCTGCGCAATCCGGCGCTGCCTGGCCCGCAGGGCGGCCCATTCGGCTCGTGGTTGGCTTCCCGCCCGGTGGTTCTGGCGATTTTCTGGCGCGTACCCTCAGCGAACCCCTCGCCCGCGAATTAGGCGGTGCGACCATCCTCGTGGATAACCGCCCCGGCGCTGGTTCCAATATCGCCGCCGAACATGTCGCGCGGAGCGAGCCCGATGGCTACACCATCTTGCTTGGTGGCAATTTCACCCATTCGGTGAACCCGGCCCTTTATCGCCGCCTGCCCTTTGATCCCATCAATGATTTCACGCCCATTACGCGGATCAGCGATTTGCCGCTGATCATTGCCGTACGCGCCGATGCCGGGATCAATAATTTGGCGGAACTTGCCGCGCGCATGCGCGCTCAACCGGGGCGCTGGAATTACGCCACACCGGGCATTGGCACGCCAAGCCATTTGGTCGGCGCCAAGCTTGCCAAGGTAACGGGTGAGGATATCACCCATGTGCCCTTCCGCGGTGGCGCGCCTTCCCTGCAAGCGGTGCTGGCGGGGGATGTACAAATCCTGGTCGGCACGCCGCCTGTGGCCCTGCCGCAAATCCGCGCGGGCACGCTGAAGGCGCTGTCGCTCAGCACGCGCTTGCCCTCACCTGCTATTCCCGATGTGCTGGGCAGTGGGGCGGCCGGGCTGCCCGCTTTGGATATCACGGGCTGGTGGGGTGCTTGGACGGCGGCGCGCTTGCCTACACCCATTCGGGATCGGCTTTTCACTGCCTTCCGTGCGGTGCTGGCGCAACAAGCCGTGCAGGCGCGCTTGGCACAGGAAGGGCTGCAAGCGCTGCCGAGTGAAAGCCCGGAAGAATTTGGCCGTTTCGTGCAGGCGGAAATCCCGATCTGGGCGCAAATCGTGAAGGATGCCGGCGCGACCGCGGATTGAGCATTTTCAAGCCAAGTGGAATCACTTGGCTGTTCGGAAAGGGCGCTACAACGCCCTCTACTGCGTTGTACCCCCCGAAACCCCAGCGGGTGCCGCAGTGCGCCCACCATCCACGGTATACTCACCGCCCGTCATATTGCTAGCGAGGTCGGACAGCAGGAAAAGCACCAAATTGGCCACTTCCTCAGCCGTCCCGTAACGGCGCAGCGGTATCCCCGCCGCGTAGCGTTCCTCAACGCCCTTCGGATTATTGGGCGAAACCTGGCGAGAGACTTCTTCGATCATCCGTGTCGCAATCGGGCCGGGGCAGACGGCATTCACGCGAATGCCATTCGGCCCGACCTCGCCCGCCACACTTTTTGTCAGCCCATTCACCGCATGTTTGGAAGCGGAATAGACCGACATGCCAGGTGAGCCGACCAACCCCGCGATGGAGGCTGTATTGACCACCGCGCCGCGCCCGGCGGCAATCATCACCGGCAGCACATGGCGCAGGCCAAGAAACACGCCCTTCACATTCACCGCCATGATCTGATCAAAAACGGCTTCCTCATATTCCGCGAGGCGCGCGACGCGGCCTTCAATGCCGGCATTATTGTGGAAGCAATCAATCGCGCCGAAACGATCCAGCGCTGCCTTCACATAAGCCGCGACATCGGCGAATTTCGTGACATCAGCGGTGCGGAACAGCGCTGATGCGCCAAGGGAAGCTGCCAGGGCCTCCCCAGCCGCGGCGTCGCGGTCCACGATCACCACCTTGCCGCCACGCGCGACAAAACCGCGCGCCACTGCCGCGCCAATGCCATTGGCGCCGCCCGTCACAATGCCAACCTTGCCTGAAAAATCCATGATGCGTTCCTCCTGCCCGGGCCTTCACCTAAGCCCGCTTCGCATCATGCTTGCGCCGCTTGCCCGGAAAGACAAGCGGCACGCTTGGGTTACCCCGCCGCCTTGGCTTCCCGCCGCCGCGCTGTCAGCACAAATTCGGTATAGCCATTGGGCTGCGCGCGACCCTTCAGCACCAGATCGCAAGCGCCCTTGAAGGCCGGCCCATCAAACGCCGGCGCCATGGGCCGATAGGCCGCATCCCCGGCATTTTGCCGATCCACCACGCCCGCCATGCGCTTCATGGTTTCCATCACCTGCGCTTCGCTCACCACGCCATGGCGGAGCCAATTGGCGATATGCTGGCTGCTGATGCGCAAAGTCGCGCGGTCTTCCATCAGCCCGACATCATTAATGTCCGGCACTTTGGAACAGCCAACGCCCTGATCCACCCAGCGCACCACATAGCCCAGAATGCCCTGCGCGTTATT
>JBILPX010000379.1:0-2941 GCA_044373565.1 Roseomonas sp. | reverse complement strand
CTGATCATGGTGGCACCCTGGGTGCTACATCGGCACCAGGCTTATTGGCGCGATCCGCATTTGTTTGACCCAGATCGTTTCCTGCCGGAACGCGAAGCGGAAATGACCACGGGCGCCTATATACCCTTCGGCATTGGCCCACGGGTTTGCGCGGGTGCTGCTTTTGCGCAGGTGGAAGCGGTGCTGCTGATTGCGCGGCTGTTTCGCGATTTTGATTTCCACATCGAAGCGCCTGGTGATGTGCGCCCCGCCGCGCGGCTCACGACGCGCCCGGCGCGGCAGGTGATGTGCCGCGTCACCCGCGCGGCATGACGGGCAATGTGCTGTTGACCCTCGGGCGCCTGCCGAAGGCGCTGGATGTGGCGCGCGGCTTTGCTGATCTTGGCTGGCGCGTTGTGGTGGCGGAACCCTTCAAGCGCCATCTGGCGGGTGCTTCGCGTGCGGTGGCGCAAAGCCATCGCGTGACGGCGCCGGCTGAGGACAAGCAGGCCTATCTGTCCGACCTCAGGCGCATCATCGCGAATGAGAAGATTGATCTTGTCGTGCCGGTTTCAGAAGAAACCATGCATGTCGCGTTCCTGCGCGAAAGCCTGCCCGCCACCACGCGCCTTTTCACTATGCCGCCCGATATGCTGCTGCGCTTGCACAACAAGCACGGCTTCGTGCAACAGGCGCAGGCTTGGGGGCTAGCCGTCCCGGCAAGCTATGCGCTGGGCGATCCAAAGGCCGAGGCTTTAGCGCAATCCTACCCGGTGGTGGTCAAGCCGGTGCATTCCTGTTCGGGCCGTGGTGTGCGCCTTGTGTTTCCGGGCAGAGCCTTGCCCGCGCCTGATCCCGCCATCCCCGCCATTGTGCAGCGCTATGTATTGGGCGATGAATATAGCTCCTGTTCCATCGCGCATCAGGGGCGCGTTTCCTCCACCGTCATCTATCGTGCGGCGCAGAAGTCAGGCTCGGTCGCGGTTGCCTTTGAACGCGTGGAACACCCCGCGATTGAAGAATGGATCACGCGCTTCATCGCCGCCGCGCGATGGACCGGCTTCATCGCCTTCGACATCATGCTTAATGAAGCTGGCCATCCATTGGGGATTGAATGCAACCCGCGCACCACCAGCGGCCTGCATTTCTGGGAACGCGCCGATATCGCGCGTGCCGTGCTGGAACCGGATTTCGTCCCACGCTACCGCCCTGAAACCCGTTTGCAGCAATTCTATTCCGCATTGACGGAAACGCAGATATCGCTGTTTCGTCGTGGCCCGTTTCGCAAAAATCTGCGCCAGCTTTTCTCAACACGCGACGTCACATGGGATCGGCGCGACCCCATGCCCTTCCTGACCATGACGGCGACTTCCTGGCCCATCATCCGCATGGCCATGGCGCGCGGCGTGCCCTTTGGGGAAGTGGCAACGCTCGATGTCGGCTGGTATGATTAGCCTCTTGCCCGCGGCACCTTGAAGGGCAGCATCAGCGCCTGCACCGCTAGATTGTCAAAGCGGTTCAAAGCCAGGCTTTCATGCACTGCTACGGCTTGTTGCCCCAGAAGCCGCGTGCGGATTTCGGATCGCGTATAAAAGGGCGCATCCACCAAAGCGCGCACCAGCTCTGCCTTGCCATCCTCGGACCGTGTCGGGCGCGGCACGCGCCAAAACCCAGGCGGCATGGTGGCGGGCGCGGGGATTGGCATATCCGCGACCTCACCAGCCCTGTTCACCTGTAATGCCAGGGATTGCGCTGACCCATCACGGCGCGATGCATTGTACAAGATGGCGGTCGCTTCCGGCATCGGCGCGCGGCACCAATCCCAGAAAATGAAATCCTCCTCCAAGGGCGCAGTCCCGGTATTGGTATCGAAATATGAAAAGCCGGACCAACGCAATGAAGGATTGTCAAACGCCACTTCCACGCGGGAACGCGGCGCAATCGGCTGCCAATGATGCCGCCCCGCGCCATCCAACTGAAAGTGGCGATGCGATAGCGCCTCGGGGTAAAGCGTCACGCGCCCGCGCAACTTGCCTGGAACAGGGGCGGTTACTTCCGCAAGATCGACCACCAATTTGCTGCCATCCCAACGCATCGCACTCGGCCCGATCTGCAAAAAATCCGCGCCACGCTGCAAAGCGCCGCGTGGGCGATCCGTCATCGCCCAGCGCGCCGGCTTACCGTAAAGCGCCACATGCATGCAGCAATGGTTCAGCGGATCACCGCCACCACCGCGCCGCGCAAAGGCGTACCAGGGTGAAAATACCGTACCCAGAAAGGCAATGATGGTGATGCCATGCGCGCCATCATCGGAAAGCGCATCCAAATACCACCAACGATAACCGCGCTCAGCTACGGGCAGGGTGAAATCCAAGCCCGTCGCGCTCAAACCTTCATTCATTGCAAAAGCCGCCTTATCACGCGGCCATTTCCGTCCGCATCGCGCTCTGGGTCAAGCCGGGCGGCACGCACCGCCCGGCGGGCAGGCCTCAGGCCTTACCCTTATAAACCTCAATCATCTGGCCCAGCAGCTTCAGCGCCTCATCCTTCGGGCGCTGGAAGGCGTTGCGGCCAACAATGGACCCATTGCCGCCACCGGCATGAATGGCGCGCGCTTCCGCGAGCAGCGCATCCGTGCCCTTCGCTTCACCGCCTGAGAACACCACCAGGCGACGGCCATTGAAGCAGGCCTGCACCACATGGCTGATGCGCTTCGCCAGATCGCTGCCGTCAATTTTGCGCTCGATATAAACCTTCTTCGCGGCATCCAGGCTCAGCACATCCGTGGGCGGCTTCACCTTGATGATATGCGCACCCATCAGCGCGGCCATGTGTGCGGCATAGGCGCAGATGTCGAAGGCGGTTTCGCCATTCTTGTCCAGCATCGGCCCGCGCGGGTAGGACCAGACCACCACGGCAAGCCCGGCGGCCTTGGCTTCTTCCGCCAATTCGCGGAGTTCTT
>JBILPX010000378.1:0-2944 GCA_044373565.1 Roseomonas sp. | reverse complement strand
GAAGGGCGGCTTCGCGCGTTGGGTATTGGCGCGCCGGCGCGCCTGCCCGAAGTGCCTGATGTGCCGACATTTGCGGAATTGAATGCGCCTGATCTTGCCGTGGATGCCTGGTTTGGGCTTTGGGCACCGGCACGCACCGCGCCCGAGATCATCACGCGGCTTTCCGATACGCTGATCCGCATCCTGGCCGAACCTGCCATGCGTGAAAGACTGCAAGGGCAAGGCTTTGTTGCCGCCCCCATGGCATCAGCACCTTTCGCTGAATTCCAGAAGGCAGAACTGGCGCGTTGGCGGGCGCTGGTTGACCTGACCGGGATTAAGCTTTCCGGCTGAGTCTTTTCTGACACTAACCAGAAATGAAAAGGGGCGCCTTGCGGCGCCCCCAATCTTTCCCGAGTAGGACCTTCCTGAATTACTTCAGGATAATTTCCACACGGCGGTTCTGCGGTTCACGCACGCCATCGGCCGTCGGCACCAGGTTGTTCGCCTCACCGAAGCCGCGGGTCACGATTGCGTTACGTGGCACGCCACGGCGCACGAGCTCAGCAGCAACCGCATTCGCGCGACGCTCAGACAAGCCCTGATTGAAACTATCCGAACCCGAACGGTCCGTGAAGCCATTCACTTCAATGCGGGTCACGCCTTGGCCACGCGCCGTAGCGGCTTCGCCGATGATCTGGCGCGCGCGATCCGTCAGGTCCGCCTTGCTCCAGTCAAAGAACACAAGGAACGTCTTGGCAGCCACCATCGGTGCAGCAGCAGCAACCACCGGCGCGGCGTTGAAGGCGTAGCGCAGGCCGATCAGCAAGGAGTGGTTGAAGTTATCAACGTCGGTGCTCAAGTTGGTCTGCGTAACCTTTCCATCAACGGTAGACTTTGATGCACCGTTGATATCATGCCCGGTCGTCCCCATGAAGCGATATTCCGCCGTCAGAGCAAGACCCGGCACGCTCTCGATCGGAAGCGCCGCACCA
Organism: Roseomonas sp.; assembly: GCA_044373565.1. Taxonomy (GTDB): domain Bacteria; phylum Pseudomonadota; class Alphaproteobacteria; order Acetobacterales; family Acetobacteraceae; genus Neoroseomonas. The sequence goes on along the minus strand of JBILPX010000378.1, from coordinate 1,970 downwards.
ACAATGGCCTGATAGCCGAAGGCACCATTGCTACCGTCATAGAGCAGACTGTTACCGTTCACTTGGGTGACCCCGAGATCCTGATATTCATGCCAGATATAGCCAACGCCGACGCCGATATAGGGCACGATGCCGCCAAGGGATGAACCAAGGTTGAAATCATAAAGAACATTGGCCATAGCACCGTAGCTCACCGATGTCCCGCTCGGGTTGGCAACAGCTGCAGTTGATCCTCCACCGGCCTTGACGGCGCTGGTATCGTTCGAGCGATAATTACCCTCGATTTCCGCGCGAAGGCCGTTGCCGAAGCCCCAACCAAGGCTCAATACGCCCACATAGCCGACCTCGAAATCAACCGAGAGCTTTGTATCAGCGGCATTGTTGACCTGACCTTTGAGATCCGTGTTTTGCAGCCAGTTAGCGCCGGCGCCAGCGGCTATGTAGGGGCCACTTACGGACTGGGCTTGTGCCAGCATCGGCAGCGCCACCATCGCCGCCGCAGCAGCCAAAAGCGTCTTTTTGAAGTTCATTGTCTATCTCCATCAATGTTTCGGGCCCTAAACTCGCTAACCGAATTTAGTCCATCCTTCACAAGAGTTTTTTTTAGCAGGACCTCCGTTCAATAGCATCCCTGAAAGCCACATTTAGCTACAGGCGTGGCGTGCGGGTCACCGACTGTGGCAAATTTACCGCAACCAACCCGCAGCCCTTGTCCCGCAGCCATTGGCTCGTGCCCAAAAGCTACCCAATTCTTCCATTAAAATAGCTTTTGGGAGAAAGTCGTGCCGGACGCGTTGCTTCAGCAGCCTGCCAGGCAGTCGGCCGTCAACGTTTTTGCTCCGCCGACGCCAAAGCGATCTGTGTCAGGCTTTCGCCTGCCCATCCCAACCGATCACTGATAGCCAATGCGCCGCTGGGACAAAGCTGCTGCATTCAGCGGGCACTGCCCCCACTCCCCGTGATCGTTCCATCACCATGGCCTGCATAGGCCTTATTTCTTTGCCGCAAAACTCCGGAACATTTCAAGCAGCGCCACCACATCCCGGCCGCGATGCCCGGTCGCCAACGCCTGCGCCATCAATTCGCGAACGGTTGAAGTTGCCGGCGTTGGCTGACGCAAAGCCCTGCCGAAATCAATAGCCAAGGCAAGGTCCTTTTCGCCGAGCTCCATCTTGAAGCCTGGGTCAAAATCATTCTTGAGCGCCTTGGGGAAGCGCTTCGTGAAATGAAAGGAACGCCCGCCGCTTTGTGACAGCACTTGATAAAGCGTCTCGGGCGCGACACCGGCGGCCTCACCAAGCGCGAAGGCTTCGCAGGCAATCAGTACATTGCCCATGGACATCATATTATTGACCAGCTTTACCGCCTTGGCGGTACCAATGGGCCCGGTGTGGGACCAGGATTGCCCAAGACTCTTCAGCAACGGTTCGGCGCGCCGGATATCGGCCATATCGCCGCCCACAATCAGCACCAATTCGCCGTGGAGCGATTCCATCGGGCCGCCGCTTACGGGGCAATCCAGCACGGCGATGCCCTTGGCCGAAGCTGCCGCGGCAATTTCACGCATCGTATCCGGATCAAGTGTTGAGAGTTCGATGATGAGTGTCCCCGGTGCCGCCTTATCCACCAGGCCTCCCGGCGCCAGCCAAGCGGATTTTGCCGCAGCCGGGTCGGGTAGGCTGGTCAGCACCACGGGGCGGCCGGCAAGCGCAGCCTCAACCGTATCGGCAACTGCGACTTGGCGTTCGGCCAATTCCTGCCTGCGGGCTGGATTGATGTCATAGCCAAGCACATCGAAACCCTGTTCGGTCAAACGAGAAGCCATATTCGCCCCCATCTGTCCCATGCCGAATACGGCAATCCGTTCTTTCATCTGCTCTCTCCCCCTCATTTTTCCGGCAAGTGCGACAGCTTCCCGCACTTGGCATGGGCAGACAAGCAAGCCCGCAGATTGCGCGTCGCGTTTCCAA
>JBILPX010000377.1:0-2946 GCA_044373565.1 Roseomonas sp. | reverse complement strand
AGCAGCAGCAGCGATTACACCCCCCCCAAAGTCTGGACTTGGAACAAGGCCAATGGCGGGCGCTTTGCCAATATCAACCGCCCCATCGCCGGCCCGACGCATGACAAGGAATTGCCGGTGGGCCACCACCCGTTGCAGCTTTATTCGCTGGGCACCCCCAATGGTCAAAAAGTGACGATCCTGCTGGAGGAGCTTCTGGCGCTGGGCCACTCAGGCGCGGAATACGACGCCTGGCTGATCCGCATTGGTGAAGGCCAGCAATTCGGCAGCGGCTTTGTGGATATAAACCCCAATTCGAAAATCCCCGCACTTCTGGATCGCAGCGGGCCGAAACCCATCCGCGTTTTCGAAAGCGCGGCAATCCTGATGCACCTCGCGGAAAAATTCGACGCCTTCCTGCCGAAGGACCCCGCCTTGCGCGCCGAATGCCTTTCCTGGCTGTTCTGGCAAATGGGCAGCGCGCCGTATCTCGGCGGTGGCTTTGGGCATTTCTATGCCTATGCCCCCGTGAAGATCGAATACGCGATTGATCGCTTTGCCATGGAAACCAAGCGGCAATTGGATGTGCTGGACCGGCGGCTGGCAGAAAGCGCCTATCTGGGCGGTGATGACTATACCATCGCCGATATCGCCGTTTGGCCCTGGTATGGCGGCCTGGTGAAGGGCTTCCTGTATGGCGCGGCGGAATTCCTTGCCGTGCATGAATACAAGAATGTGCAGCGCTGGGCGGAAGCCATCTTCGCCCGCCCCGCCGTGAAGCGTGGGCGCATGGTGAACCGCGTAACCGGGGAGCCATCCGAACAATTGCATGAACGCCATGACGCGCGTGATTTCGAAACAAAAACTCAAGACAAGCTGGCGTCTGGTGGCGCCGCTTGATCAGCCTTCAACTCAGATAACTTACACAGGGGAAACACCATGCCTATCGCTCCTAATTTCGCACGTCGCCGCTTGGAAAAGGGTGAACTCGCCCTTGGTTTTGGCGTGCATCATTTGCGCACGCCGGCTGTCGGCATGATTGCCGCTTCTTCTGGCTTTGATTGGCTGTTCATTGATATGGAACATGGCGCAATGAGTGTGGATGACGCCACGCGCATGGCCATGGCGGCACTTTCGCAAGGCGTTACACCTATTGTTCGCTGCTGTAAGGATGCGCTGTTTGAAGGCACACGCTGCCTGGATAATGGCGCCATGGGCGTGGTGGTGCCGCATATTGATAATGCCGAAGAAGCCCGCGATGTTGTGCGCGCCTTCCGCTACCCGCCACTGGGTGAGCGTTCCTGGGGCGGCCCGCCGGCGCAATACGCCTTCCAGGTTGCGGATACCGCCGCCGCGCAAAAGGAATTGAATGAACAGATCATGGTGACGGTCATGATTGAAACGCCGGAAGCGGTTGCGAATGCCGATGCCATCGCCGCCGTGCCTGGCGTGGATTGCCTGATGATCGGCACCTCGGACCTCACCGCTTCCATGGGCATTGCCGGGCAGATCGGCCACCCCGATGTGCGCGCGGCCTATGCCAAGGTGGCGGCGGCCTGCAAGGCACATGGCAAAATCATGGGCATGGGCGGCGTTTATGATGAGAAAGTGGCGCCGGATTACATCGCCCTTGGCGCGCGCTTCCTATTGAGCGGTTCAGACCACGCCTTCCTGATGGCGGGCGGCGGCGCGCGGGCAAAATTCCTGCGCGGCTTACAGGGCTGAATGTAACGGGCGTCGGTAACAGGCGGGATCTGCGCGGCGCTCAAGTAGTTGCCGCGCAGGGCTGCCCTGCCGGACCTGCATGGCGGTTGTATGTCTGGCGCGGCTAGACTCGCGCGCGGGCTGTCTTGATCCTGACCCGCCGCGACAACATCTCCCGCGCCGAGAGGTTCCCATCATGCGCCGCCGTTCCCTGATTGCCCTGCCCTTCGCCGCCCCGCTGGCCACCCCCGCCTTGGTCGCGGCGCAGGAACGCGCGATCAATCTTTATTCGTCGCGCCATTACGATACGGATCGCGCGCTTTATGAAGGCTTCACGGCGGAAACTGGCATTCGCATTCGCCTGATTGAAGGCGATGCGGATCAATTGATCGCGCGCATTCAGTCCGAAGGCGCCAATAGCCCCGCCGATGTGCTGATCACGGTGGATGCGGCCAAGCTCGCCCGCGCGGTGGAGGTCGGCATTCTGGCCGAAACACGAAGCGAGATTCTGGAAGCGCGCATCCCCGCGCATCTCCGCGCCGCAGACGGGCAATGGTTTGGGCTTTCCAGCCGGGCGCGCGTGATCATGTATGACCGCCAGCGAGGCGTGCCCGAAGGTGTCGCGCGGTATGAGGATTTGGCCCTACCGGCCCAACGCGGGCAGGTGCTGATCCGGGCGGCGGCGCATCCCTACAACACCTCGCTCATGGCGAGCATTCTGCTGGCCAATGGCGCGGAAGCGGCGGAAGCCTGGGCGCGCGGTGTTGTGGCCAATATGGCGCGCCCACCGCAGGGTGGCGATACGCCGCAATTCCAAGCGGTGACCGCGGGCGTTGGGCGCTTGGCGGTGGCCAATACCTATTACCTGGCGCGGTTCGGCGCTTCAGCCAACCCGCAGGAAAAGGCGCTGTTTGATCGGATTGGGGTGATCTTCCCCAACCAGGCGCCAGGTGATCGCGGGGCGCATGTGAATGTCTCCGGCGCGGGCGTGGTGCGGAGTTCCGCGAACAAGGCCGGCGCGCTGCGCTTCATTGAATACCTTTCAAGCCAGCGCGCGCAAGAATTATTCGCCAATGGCAATTTTGAATATCCGGTAGTCGCGGGGGTCGCGCCACATCCCGCGCTGACAGCACTTGGCAGTTTCCGCGCTGATCAATTGAACGCGCAACGCTATGGCGCGCTGGCGCCGGAAGCGCTGCGGATTATGCAAAGGGCGGGATGGCGCTGAGGGGGGGGGAGGCTTTCAAAAGCCGGGTGCTGAAA
>JBILPX010000099.1:0-9601 GCA_044373565.1 Roseomonas sp. | reverse complement strand
CGGCCGCGCCATTGCCCCAGCAGGTGCGAGCACCGGCAGTGGTGAGGCTTTGGACAAGCGCGATGGTGGCGCTGCCTTTGGCGGCTATGACGTGACGGGCGCGGTGGATGCCGTGAACCGCGAATTGGCCCCTGCCCTGCTGGGGATGGATGCGCGCGCGCAAGCCGCTTTGGATGCGCGCCTGATCGCGCGCGATGGCACGCCGCAAAAAACGCGCCTGGGCGCCAATGCGACGCTCACCGTTTCCATGGCTGCCGCGCATGCGGCAGCGGCGGCGGCAGGTGTGCCGCTGTGGCGCTATCTGGGCGGTGATGCGCCGGATGTTTTGCCCTTGCCGCAAATCCAGATTCTGGGCGGTGGTGCCCATGCCGGGCGGCGCGTGGATATCCAGGATTTTCTGGTGATGTGCCCAGCTGCCACCAGCTTTGCCGAGGCTTTGGATTGGACCGCCGAAGTCTATCGGGCAGCGGGTGCCATCATGAAGCAGCGCGGGCTGCTGCAAGGTGTCGCCGATGAAGGCGGCTGGTGGCCGGCCTTCACCGCCAATGAACAGGCTTTGGAAACCCTTGTTGCCGCCATCGAAAAAGCGGGTTTTGCGCCGGGGCGGCAAGTGGCGATTGCGCTTGACATTGCGGCGACGGATTTCGGCAAGGGCGGGCGGTATAAGCTGGGCCTTGAAGGTCGCGAACTCGGCACGGATGAGATGATCCGCATGTTGCTTGGCTGGATCGCCGCCTATCCCATCGCCTCCATCGAAGACCCGTTGGCCGAGGATGACGCTGCGGGCTTTGCGGCCTTCACGCGCGAAGTGGGCGGGCGCATTCAGGTGGTGGGGGATGATTTCCTGGTGACGCATGCCGCGCGTGTCCGCTGGGCTGCCGCCATGGGTGCCGCCAATACCGTGCTGATCAAGCCAAACCAGCGCGGCACGCTGACCGAGGCCAAAGCCGCCTGGGATGCAGCGCGGGAAGTGGGCTTCGCCGGCATTGTCAGCGCCCGGTCTGGCGAGACCGAGGATGTGACCATTGTCCACCTGGCGATGGGGTGGGGGGTTGGCCAATTAAAAGTGGGTTCCTTCGCGCGGTCTGAGCGTATGGCGAAATGGAATGAGGCGCTTCGCGTGGAAGAAAGCCTCGGCGCCCGGGCGCGCTTCGCGGGTGGCGCCCATTTAGGACGATCACGCGCATGAAGGTGCTGCTGCATTATGATGCCGGGCCGGGGCTGGCGGCACAGCTTGCCACCCTGCCAGGCATTAATCTGACTGTTTGTGCGGAGGCCGATACGGCGCTTTATGCGCGCCTGCTGCCGGAGGTTGAGGTGATCTGGCACGTACTTCGCCCCATCACCGCCGCCGATATCGCCGCTGCGCCCAAGCTCCGCCTGATCCAAAAAATCGGTGTGGGCGTGAATACGATTGACCTGGAAGCCGCCCGCGCACGCGGCATTGCGGTTTGCAATCTGCCAGGCACGAATAGCCGGGCAGTCGCCGAAATGGCGCTGTTGCTGATGTTGGGGGCGCTCCGCCGCATAGCCTATTTTGATGCGGAGACCAGGGCCGGGCGCGGCTGGTCCCAGCCCCCTGCCCTACAGGATGGGCTATTTGAATTGGGCGGGCGCAAAGTGGGCTTGGTGGGCTATGGCGCGGTGCCGAAACTGCTGGCGCCGGTGTTGCAGGCCATGGGGTGTGAGGTGCTCTACACCGCACGCACGCCGAAGCCCGAAGCGATCGGCACCTTTCGCCCGTTTGAGGCGCTTTTGGCCGAGAGCGATGTGGTCTCACTCCATATTCCCGAAACGCCTGAAACCCGAGGCCTGATCAATAAAGCGGCTATTAGTCGCATGAAGCCAGGCGCGGTGCTGGTGAATACGGCACGGGGCGGGTTGGTGGACCAGGGAGCGCTTGTGGCGGCGCTGCAATCTGGCCATTTGGGTGCGGCGGGACTGGATGTATTCGCGGCCGAGCCGCTGGACCCCGCCGACCCTTTGCTTGGCCAGCCCAATGTGGTGCTGGCGCCGCATATTGCGTGGCTTTCCAACGGAACCTTTGCCCGTTCCTTCAGCATCGCGGCGGAGAATTGCCGACGAATCGAACAGGGCGAAGCCTTTTTGCATCGGGTGGTGTGAGGCCATTGGCCCCCCATCAATCATCCTTGGGCAGGGGAATAACCAAAGCGTTGAAAATGCTCCTACGATGCTTCCGCATACGGCGAATAACGCAACCCGATATTGTGAATCTCCTCTCGAGAACAATAACTCTTCCCTAAAACACCCCTCATCTGTTAGTGTTACTAGATGTCTAATTCGATTGTCGAACTTGACCGCTTTAGGTCAGATTCCTTTGAACCGGCGAGCTTTCGTGAAAGGGGAGCGACGGTCCCTTTTACGACTCCATTGCTCCTCAATGCACGTGTGCGTACCGCAAGTTCCGGGCGTGGATTTGAATTGGTGGTGGCCAATCCTTCCGGCGGACGGGGGGCCTTGATTTTGCCTTGGGCATCAATGCCAGAAATCTGTGCACCCACGCTATTTGATCGCCATCTTTGGGAAAGTTTGACCAATAGCGGTGACATCTCCCCCATCGGGATCCGACGTGAGGCACAACGGCTCGCCGCGCAGGGCCTCGCAGGGCGCGGCCCTGCGATTTCGGCAAAGGATGCGCTACGGCGCGACCAAACAGGCCAGCGCCTGATGCGTTCCATACTGCTTGAAAGCCTGATCACTGCCTTGGAGACCCCAATCGAAACTGCAGGACGGTCGGGCGTTGCGGAGGGGGATTCTTTTTTGAAGCGTGCAGAGCGCGCTGTCGCACGTTCCGCAGCCATCGCGCAGATGCCAGTCGCGACTTTCACAGCCGATCTTGAAGCCCTTGCTGTTGCCTTGAGCGGTGCCGCCCCGCATATAAAAGGAGAGGACGCGCGGCTACGTGAAATGCTCTCAAACCTTGAAGATGTTTCAAATGAAATCACCGATTGGGTTGCGGGCCAGCAGCCGGAAGCAATGCATGTCATGGCTGCAAAATTCATTGTGGAGACCGCCAGCCAGACCCTGGAATGCGCCGAAATTGCTTTGGCCAGCACTGATACCTTGATCGCCGATCTTGGCCTGATGATAAAGAGTTGGAGGGCCGAGAAGGAAAATATACTTGAAAGAGCCAGGGTTCCTGAATGGGTCTTGGATGGCTGGAAAACGCCAATTGTACTCTGGAAAGCAGCTGAGGCGAAACAGCGTGCTGCCGCGATATGGGAAATTGCGCTGCTCGCGCCAATCCTCCCCCGCGAGGCAAAAGCCTGGCTTGGCAAAGTAAGTGATTGGCGCGAAACGCCGCGGCGCATCACTCAGGTGGTGCGCGACAAGGCGGATTGGCGCAGCGGCAGTGCGATGGAACTTGTAGCGCGTAATGAAAACCTCATTGGCGCGTCAATCGCTTATGAGAATCGTATCAGCCCCATCATTCTGCCACGCGGAGAAACTAAGCTGTCTGGGCAGCGGGACGACGCCGCGATCAATACGAAGCAGAACATCGCCAAGGGTAAATCGAAGACCAAAACGTCAGAATTAACATCCAACGCTGCGATAGCCAAAAATCAAACGGGCAAGGGAAGCGCTGCTATAACCAGCAGGGGGCTGGGCAGCCAGATTGAAGTCGCCTCTGATGCCGCGCTTGAAAAAATCGTCACACTGGTAGATCGGCTTGCCAATCCCGAAATCCATGAGCGCCTTCTTGGTCCCTCGCTAAGGCGCCTCAAGCGCCTGCGTCCACCAAGGCCTGCAAGCCTGATGCGACTGCTTTTTCTGCCAATTTCGGGCGCGTTGATTGACGCGTCGCAATGGCGGCGTTCAGAAGGGCGCGTTCCACGCTCGGCACTCGGGCCCCTGCTTGAGTCACTAAGCCTTGTAATCGGGCCCCAAACCGAAGCTATTTCGATCCAGCTACGTGGTGGCAGCCTTGATGACAGTACATTGGTAGATCGTTGCGGCCGCCAATTATGGCACCTGGCAGCCGATGCTGCGCCACGCCTGCAGTTGAACCCTTCCTGGTCCCGCACAGGACTGGGTGAGCAGGATTTCGATGCGATTACGAATTTGGCAGGTGCTCTTTGGCGCCACGCAGGTCCTTTATGGGATGGCATACAACAGATTGGCAGCGATTGCCCGCCTGAGGTGTTGCGCGCATCCCTGATCGGGCCCGCCAATGAAGGGCGGCTGGCCTTCGGTGCGGCCGTGGAAACACTTTTGCAGCGCGCCGCACGCCCTTCCAATTTCCTGAGCCTTGTCCGCGATTTGCCATCGCAAGTCAGCGGCATGATTGAGGATGCTTTAAATTTATGGGTTAGCGCTACCTTCACGGAAATCGCAGAAGATGATTTCGCCACCAGCGCACGGCTTGCCGGAGAAATGGGCCTGATCATCGCGGCGCTTGAGGAACAACCCAAGATTACTACGAAAATCGATGCGCGAGAACTAGTCTCGCATCGGCGTAATTTAGATCTGTTTTGCAGGTCAAGCTACCGGGAAGTTGTTTCGGTGCATGTCACGAAAGCCCTGCTTGATTTGCCCCCTAACCATTCGGGTGAGTTGGGTGAGATAGAAGCCATGGCGAGGGTCGCACGAAGCCTTGAAGGTACCGGCAGACGCTTCGGTCCGCCGCAAAGCTACACGGCACTTCAAGATGAGTTCCGGGCACAGATAGAAAAACTGCGGCAGAATGAGGCGAATACCGCGGTCACGCCAATGGAAATTGCGCGCATTGAGGAGATCCTGATCGGCGGTGAAGCGGCTGAGCGCTCGCTTTATCGAATACGACGCAAGGAACTGAAAAACCAGTGATCAAGAGACAACGGAAGGCAGCCATTTTTCAGCATTCTACTATGACGCCAGAACCGCTATGATTTGCCTTGGGACAAAAGTCGCTCCGCCATCCGTATCAAGATATCGCACGAACCGCTGAAACAATGTTTGAGGCCGAGCTTGCCTGAGATGATGCAGCCTGAAGAAGCTAAGTCTTCGCGCGAAGAGGTAGTGTCTTTCGCATCACTCGGGGCAAGTGTGCCCTTTACCAGCCAAAGGCTTTTGGGGGCCCGCATCAGACAGGCTGCCGATGGTCGTGGATTGGAACTCATCTTGGTCAACCCCGCGCAGACCAAGGGCAGCTACGTCATGTCATGGCGCGCCATGCCCGATATTGGCGCACCAACGCTATTCGATTTGAGGCTTTGGGAGGTTCTCTCAACGCTGAAGGAAATCCATCCGACAGCCATACGACGTCATGCGCTGACGGTGGCCAGCGAAGGCATGGCAGGGCGCTTGGTCGCCAACGCTGGAAAAAAAGCGCTGGCAGAAGAACAACGCAACGAAGTCACTCTTCTCGCGCAATTTTCAGCCCAACTCGCAGGCGCATCATCGTCAAGTCTGACACGGCAAGCCCCGTATCATCCCGATGATCCGGCTGCGATCGAAGCGCAAAGAATGCTGGAGACGCTTGACCCAACATTGATGACATCGCTCCGCGCGCTTGCCGAAACCCTGTCCTGCCTTGGCCCTTCAGATCCGACCGAAATGGCGCCGCTTATACGCCTCAAAAAGGAAATCGCCGCCATGCTTGGGGGCTTCAGGACCTGCCATGATCAGGGTGAAAGGGATGGCGAGGTCCCAGCATTCCGTTTTCTGATCAGTGCGACAGACATGGTCTTGCATTATGCGGAGCTTGGCTGTCTGGAAATTGAAACGCATCTTGGTGATATGGTGGAGCTACTTGCCCGTCCGCGGATCAACGCGGCCAAGGTGCTGGAAAGGGCCAGACGCCTGGAATGGCTTCTGGATGGTTGGGGCGTATTGGTTGCGCTTTGGCATCGCACTCCAACCGAATTACGGCATACCGTCGCCTGGGACCTCGCTTCACTCCTGCCGCCCATGCCGCGAGAGGTTCATGCATGGTTCAGCCCAGATCAGACAAGAACAGCCCCGGCACGACTAACGCGCAACATCTCTCAGGGTACAGATTGGCGAAGCGGACGCAATCTTGAAATTACGGCACGCAATGAAGGTATCATCGGCTTCACTCTGGATTACGAAAACCGCATGAGTGAGGCTGGCCTGCGGCCCACAACAAGTCGAGGGCGTGTGCGCATTGATAAATACAATGCCGCCGACTCAAAGAAATCGTTTAACCTCGACAAAAATGAACCCATACCAAAAAAAACATCGGTCGAAGCCGAAAAGAACGGAGGACTTGGCACTGATCTCAGCGCGGCAAGTGATGAAAACCTGCTTCGCATCATTTCCATGATTGATCGTCTGCCGGATCGCACAAAGCTTGAAGGCCTTGTGATAGATATCCGCCCAAGGCTTGCACGGCTTCACCCCCCGCGCCCGGTGACCATGACGCGGCTACTTTTTTTGCCACTTTCAGGCGCCTTGGTTAACAGGGCCGCCTGGCGACAAGACCCAGCGACAATTCCTCGCGCAGCGCTGAAGCTGATCTTTGTACTTTTGCGCGATTTGCCGGGCACCCAGCTGACTGAGGCTGAGGCAGCAACGCAGCATGCCGTATTTTCAGACCTTGCTGTCATAGACCGTTACGGACGCCCGCTATGGGAAGCTGCGGCCCGATTTTGCGAAAAAATTACCCCAGGCTCCCGTTGGGCAGAAGCGGGCTTCAGCGCTGATGAATTCCGCATAATGATGCGTCTCGCCGCCGGCGTTTGGCGCCATGCCGGCCCGCTTTGGGGCGTTCTCCGCCGAGGGACGGCACCGATTTCAGCCGATGCACTGCGCGCCGCCCTGACCGGACCAGCCAGTGAAGGCCCGGATATTTTTCGCGCTGCTTTTCGTACCCTTCTTTTGGCCTCAGGCGATGCTGCGGCCTTCACCTCCCTTACTTCAGGGATGCCGCCTGGAATTTCGGAAATAGTGATCCAAAGCCTGGAGGAGTGGATTGAAACAGCGCTAAGCAAGCTTGCAGAGCAGGATCTGATTGAAGGCGCCAGCCGCGCGGAAGAAATTGGCAAGACCTTGGACGCATTGGGCCTTGTACCGTTCTTCCAGATACCACGCCGGCGCCAACAGCTTTCAGCTTACTTCTGGCGGCTAGAGGAGCATTGTCGTACAATGTTGCTCGAAATCACGGATGAAGAAATCCTGCCCGCCCTTGTACCGAGCCTTGATGCATATTCGGATGACCGCTTCATGATGCTCGAAAATTATGCACGCGCAGCGCGCCGTCTTGAAATACTGGGACGACATTTTGGTGATGATCCTGCCTATGATGAATACCAGCAGCGTCTTGTCAGGGCATTTGCCTCAGCCGAAAAAGTGAATAGTCAACTCGGCATCACGGCGATGGATCTGGCGCGGCTAGGCGAGAGTCTCTTCGGGCGCGATAAGATAAGTGGCTCGTGAAGTTCAGGTGTTCCTATGGCTGGCTTTCCTGCCTGACAGCAGCGATATTGCCGCCGATCAGGACGGAGCATCGCGAAGCGAACACGCCGGACGCATAATGCCCGCTTTAGATCGCACCTCGCTCCAATCCGTTATCCTATAACGCTATAAATTCTCGTTTAGGTGCATTTGCCGAGCCGGCAGGGGATCCCGTTATCGGAACCAAGACGCTATAGCGAGAAATCAAGCCTGCCCTCGGGGTAGCGGCAGCGGTCTCAGTAACCCCATTATTGGCGTTTTTTTAAGGTCTTCATGCGACAAGCCAAGGTGTGAGCGCTCATTCCGCATACAACCTTAATCAGCTAAGCTCGCATCTATACGAGCCGGCTACCTTTGTTGACCGTGGTGTGAATGTTCCCTTCACCACGCCCATACTACTCGGCGCGCGTGCGCGACCTCAGGCGGATGGCGATGGCCTTGAGATATTAATCCCCAACCCTTCGGGCGGAGATGGTGTCTACATCCTGCCATGGGCATCCATCCCCGAATTCTGCACCCCAACCCTGCATGACCGGCGTCTTTGGTACCTTTTGCGTGACGAAACCATCATAACCCCAGGTATCGTGCGCGAAGCTGCGGAAACCGCCGCCATTGAAGGGCATGCCGGCCGCGCGGCAAGCATTGCCGTAAATGAGGCACGCCAAGCACGCGAAGACCGAGCCAAGCGTATCAATTTCGGTCTTTTGCTGCATCTTATCAAGCAGATGGAAGGGCCAACCCCCAGTCTTCCTGCCCCAGAATTGGATGATCCCCGACAGGTCGCCATGCGCGGCCAGCGCGCTGTGCAGTCCTGCGCGCAGCGCCTTCGCATTACCACAGGAACAGTTGCCGCCGCGCTTGAGGAATTGGCCAGGGCCTTCAATGGGCTTGGCATGCCACAGGACAATAATCTGGCGCCATCACGCCGGCTGATCGCCGAATTGCAGAACCTGGGCGCTTCGATCGAAATCTGGCGGGGTGACTTGCCTGCGCACGCCTCAATTGGGCCATCAGCCTTGTTAGAAAAATCGCTTCAACTGACGCTCGACTGCGCGTTCAAGGCAGCAGAACAATTTGACGGCTTGATGGGCGATACCTTCGGCGCCATCCATGCGTGGCAGCAAGACAGGCAAGATATCCTGCAGGAATTGACGCGGCTGGATTGGCTGCTGGACGGGTGGGGGACCATCCTTGGCATCTGGAATGCCGCAGAGGCTTCAGAAAAAAATAGCGCCATCATGGAAATGGCTGTCCTGGCGCCGATTCTACCCAAGGAGGCCATGGGTTGGTTAGGCTTCCAGCCGGACATGGCCCAAGAACGGCGCAAGGTCAGGATCGTTCAGCAATTTGAGGAATGGCGGAGCGGGCGCATGTTCGACATGATCGCGCGCAACGAAAACCTCAGTTTCAATAGCGGCCAAACCCGCGGAAAGCCGCTCATTGGCAAAAAACCCCGAGTTTCACAGGCGGGGAAAAGCGCATCCCCCAAGACCGGGACAAATTTGGCAAATGGGGCCAACGGCAATCCCGGCAAAGTTGCACCGGGGGCCAGGAACCAGTTTGCTGAAACGCGCCATCTCATTCATGCCCTCGCATCGGCATCTGATATGGCTTTGGCCCAGGTCATCGAAATTTTGGACCGCCTGCCGGATCGTTTAGAAGCGGATCGGCTGCTTGATGCCGCGCGCCCCAGGCTGAAGCAAATCAGACCATCCCGCAGCATTCAATTCACGCGCCTGCTCTTTCTCCCGCTGGATGGTGCCATTTCCGACAATAAGGATTGGGAGAAGGGTGACGCTCGCCTGCCCCGCTGCGCCCTGCAACCCATTGCAGAGGCCCTGCGCTTGGCCATGGGTCCGGAAGCTGAACGGATAGAGGCATCCTTCCAAGGAAAATTTTTCCACGACACCCCGGTCGTAGATCGCGTGGGACGAGCCCTTTGGGCAGCAGCGGCAGGCTGGGCGCCAGTGATCACGCCCGGACCGCGCTGGGAACGAACCGGCTTGCGTCCGGATGATTTCGCGCCCTTGGTTCAACTGGCGGCAAATGTCTGGCAGCACGCTGCGCCAATCTGGGCAGCCATCCAGCTAGCTGGTTGGGGGCCACCCGATGAAGCGGTGCGCTCCGCCCTTTCGCCCATGGCGGATGAGAATTCACCCGCCTTCACCATGGCGCTGGCCACGCT
>JBILPX010000376.1:0-2963 GCA_044373565.1 Roseomonas sp. | reverse complement strand
CAATTGCTGCGTATAGGCTTGCTTGGGTGACTGCACCAGCGCTGCGGCATCACCTTCTTCCACCACAAGCCCATCCTTAAGCACCGCGATACGATGCGCCATGGCGCGCACCACGCGCAAATCATGGGAGATGAACAGATAGGCAAGGCCATGGCGCGCCTGCAAATCGCGCAGCAAATCCACCACCTGTGCCTGCACGCTGACATCCAAAGCACTGGTCGGTTCATCCAGCACCACCAGGCTTGGCTTCAACACCATGGCGCGCGCGATGGCGATGCGTTGGCGCTGGCCGCCGGAAAATTCATGCGGGTAGCGTTCCGCCATGCTGGGGTCCAGGCCCACTTCGCGCAAAGCCCCCGCCACACGCGCCAGGCGTTCCGTGCGTGGCAGGCTGGCTTCGTGCACTTCCAAACCTTCGCCGATGATCTCCGCAACGCTCAGGCGTGGTGAGAGCGCGCCGAAGGGATCTTGGAAGACAATCTGCATGCGTCGCCGCCAAGGCCGCAAAGCGCGGGTGGACAGCGCTTGGAGATCCTGCCCGGCAAAGACAATACTGCCCTGGCTATCCGCCATACGCAGCAATGCCAGGCCAAGCGTTGTCTTGCCGGAGCCACTTTCACCGACAAGGCCAAGCGTTTCACCGGCACGCAGCGACAGTGATACACCATTCACCGCCTTCACTTCTGCGACAACCTGGCGCAGCAAGCCGCGCCTGATCGGGAAATGCACGCGAATGTCGCGCGCTTCCAGTGCGATGGCCGCATCGGTTGGAATGGGCGCCGGCGCGCCGCGCGGTTCGGTCGCCAATAGCATGCGCGTATACTCGTGCTGGGGTGCCGCAAAAACCTCAGCGACCTTGCCCTGTTCCACCGCATGGCCATCCTTCATCACCACGACGCGATCCGCATGGCGGCGCACAATGGAAAGGTCATGCGTGATCAGCAGCATCGCCATGCCAAGTCTTTGCTTGAGCGAGGCGAGCAAATCCAGAATCTGCGCCTGGATCGTCACATCCAGCGCGGTGGTGGGTTCATCGGCAATCAGCAGCTTCGGGTCATTGGCAAGTGCAGCTGCAATCATCACGCGCTGGCGTTGCCCGCCGGAAAGCTGATGCGGATAGGCGCCCAGGCGATCCTCGGCCTGCGGAAAGCCAGCCAGGCGCAGTAATTCAATCACGCGCGCGCGCAAGGCTTCACCAGCCAAGGGACGATGCAGCGTAATGGCCTCGGCAATTTGGCGTTCGATGCTGTGCAGAGGATTTAGCGAGGTCATGGGTTCCTGAAACACCATGCCGGCCACGCCGCCGCGGAGTGCGCGGAGTTGCCTATCATCCGCATCCAGCACGGAAACGCCATCCAATGTGATGGACCCAGCCGGGTTGCTGCCGGCGCTGGAAAGCAGGCGCAGGCAGGAAAGCGCGGTGACCGATTTGCCGCTGCCGCTTTCGCCAACCAGTGCCAGTGTTTCACCGGGCTGCACATCAAAGGAAACGCCGTGCACGACTTCCCGCCCCCGGAAAGCGACCGACAAATCGTGCACCGAAAGCAGCGCCATCAGCCCTGCCCTCCGGGGAGTTTGCGCGGGTCGAAGGCATCGCGCACCGCCTCACCCACAAAAATCAGCAGCGTCAGCATGCTGCCCAGCACCAGGAAGCTGGTCAGCGCAAGCCAGGGCGCGTTCAGATTATTCTTGCCCTGATTGACCAATTCGCCGAGGGAGGGCGAGCCGGGCGGCAGGCCAAAGCCCAAAAAATCGAGCGAAGCCAGAACCGTCACACTTCCTGAGAGAATGAAAGGCAGAAAGGTGAGCGTCGCCACCATGGCATTCGGCAGGATGTGGCGCTGCATGATGCGCACATCACTGACACCCAGCGCCTTGGCGGCGCGCACATAATCGAAGTTCCGCCCGCGCAGGAATTCGGCACGCACCACGCTGGTCAGGTTCATCCAGGAAAACAGCAGCAGGAAGATCAGCAGCACCCAGAAGCTGGGTTCGATCACGCTCGCCAAAATGATCAGCAGGAAAAGCTGCGGCATGCCGGACCAGATTTCGATAAAGCGCTGAAACAGCAAATCCGTGGTACCGCCATAAAAACCCTGCACCGCACCGGCGGCGATCCCGATGACGGAGCTGATGATGGTCAAGGTAAAGCCAAACAGCACGGAAATGCGAAAGCCATAAATGACCCGCGCCAGCACATCGCGCGCCTGATCATCCGTGCCGAGCCAATTCCGCGTCGAGGGAGGTGCTGGCGCTGGGCGGCCTAAATCGCGCACCACGGTGCGATAAGAATAAGGGATCAGCGGCCAGACGAGGGTCGCACCTTTCGCCTCAATTTCTTCCCGAAAGCCACGATCATGCCAATCGGCGAGCGTTGGCAGGCCATCTTCAAGGATGTCGCTTTCGGCGTAATCTGTCAGTACCGGTACATACCAGCGCCCATCAATGCGCGCGACCAGCGGCCTGTCATTGGCGAGGAATTCCGCGAAAAGCGTGATGAAGAACAGCGTGCCGAAAATGATCAACGACCAATAGCCGCGCTTATTGGCGCGAAAATTCGCAAGCCGGCGCTGCGTGAGTGGCGTGAGCATCAGCGCCGCGCCTCAAAATCAATGCGCGGATCCACCAACGTATAGGTGAAATCGCCGATGATCTGCATCACCAGCCCCATCAGGGTGAAGATGTAAAGCGTTGCGAACATTACCGGATAGTCGCGGCGAATGGCGCTTTCAAACCCAAGCAGCCCAAGCCCATCGAGTGAGAATACAATCTCCACCAGCAGCGCGCCGGTGAACAAGATGCCGATGAAGGCCGCGGGGAAGCCCGCGATGATCAGCATCATGGCATTGCGGAAGATATGGCCATAGAGCACGCGACTTTCGGACCCGCCCTTGGCGCGGGCGGTCAGCACATATTGCTTGCCGATTTCATCCAGGAAGGCGTTTTTCGTGAGCATGGTCAGC
>JBILPX010000375.1:0-2986 GCA_044373565.1 Roseomonas sp. | reverse complement strand
AAAGCCACCCCGGCGCGCCGGCGCTTGGCCCGCTGCGTTGGGCCACCCTGGCGCGAGGACTGCCTGCGCCCTGTTTGGCTTTGGGGGGCATCACGCCCGTGCGGCTGGGCGCCGTGCCGCGCCGCGCAGCGGGGGTAGCGGCCATTGGGGGGCTGGTGCCCCCTGTTGCACGTTTGCCACAGTGATGTGACCAAGTCGCGCCAGACCTTCCCGAGAGGTTGCGGCGGGCGCGCTGAGATGTTCATAGTCCGTCAAGGCTTGGATACCTCGAACGCCCTTATTGGGTGTTTGAGGCTTCCTTCCTGCCGGGGGCAGGGGCCGAGGAACACTGCCGGATTGTCCGGCTATGAGGAGGACTTGAATGCGTAAAATTCTTCTGGGGACAACTGCTGTTGTTGGTCTCGCGCTCGTTGCGCAGGCTGCCAACGCCCAACAAGCCCGCCCGGCCGCCCGTCCGGCTCCGGTCGCTGCTCCGGCCGCGCCGCCCGCGCTGCCTGCCACTTCCGTGGCGCCCACCGGCACCGCCGCCGCCCTTTATCAGACCCCGGTTGGCATCACCGGCGCCGGTCCGCATGGTGCGGATGGCGTGCCGAACCGTCCGGCCACGCCGACGACCAGCGGCTTGGTCGTGCGCTTGGGTGGCTTCTTCGACTTCTCCATGGGCAATGTTTCGGATAGCTCCGACGGGGCGTGGTTCCGCAACAATATGGCGCCGCTCACCTTCGCCTCAGTACCCGCGAACGGCAACACCGTCGGGGCGGGCAATGTGAATACGGCTAACGTGATCACGAACGCCAAGACCCGTCAGCGCAGTGATTTCCGCACTGAATCCGAATTCAACATTTATGTTGATGGCATCGCAGCGAACGGTATGCGCTACGGCGCGGTGTTCGAAGTGCAGATGGACGCCCAGATCACCACCTCTGGCACCGGCACGGGCACTGATTATGATGAACTCTACGGTTTCGTGAAGGGTGGCTGGGGTGAAATGCGCTTCGGTCAGGAAGACAGCGCTGCGTCCTTGATGCAGGTCCGTCGTCCTTCCGTGCTGTGGATGGGTACGGACGACGCGTGGGATGAATTCGTCGTCAATCAGCCGGGCGGCACACCTTACATCATGTCCGGCATGAACGACGGTAATGACGCGACCAAGCTGATTTATTTGTCCCCGCAATTGATGGGCTTTGATGCCGGTATCTCCTACGCGGCGAATCCCTTCGAAGGGGAGAACTTCTTAAACCCGTCCAACACGACACAATTCCAGCGTGACTTCACGAACCTGACCAACCAGGTCACCGGTGCGCTGCGTTATCGTGGTACATTTGGTGATGTGGGTCTTGCGACCTCCTTCGTCGCTGCCTTTGCGGATGCGCCGACCCTGACCGCGGCTGGTCAGTCTCTTACCAACAAGCCGCAGAACGTGACCGCCTATTCGGCGGGCCTTGTGCTGCGCGCCTATGGCTTCGCGGTGGGTGGCGAATACACCTGGGGTAACTATAACGGCTCTGCACCAGGTAACGCCGCGCTTGCTAAAGGCCTCGATGGCAGTAACCATTGGGTCGGTAGCGGTACCTACACCATCGGTGCTGTGTCTCTTGGTGCCATGTATGGTAAAGGCACGCAGGACAATGGCACGGCTTCTGCTCAGACGGTTGGTGGATTTACCCAAACGGCGGGTGCGGCCCTTGAAGATCGTGAGCAGACCTATCTTGGCTTCGGCGTTGCCTATATTCTCGCGCCGGGCATGACGCTGTTCGCGAACTACAACCAGGTCCAGGACAAGAACATTCCGCTGAATGGCGCTTCTGTGAACGCCGCTGGTACTGGCATGATTCCCGCTGGTTCACCCGGCGCAGGCACCACGCTGGCGAGGTTCAATGCAAGCGGCAGCACCACCCGCGATATCCAGGTGCTGGTCGCCGGCGTGCGCGTCGCCTTCTGATCTTCGGATCAATCGGCAAAAAAAGGCGGCAGGGGAAACCCTGCCGTTTTTTTTGTGCCCAGTGCCCGTCCCCTGGGCTTGCGCGATTGGCGCGGAACGCATGGGCGTGGCTATGATGCGGCAGTCACAGAGGATTCCCCATGCAGCAAAACCCACCCGCCGAACCCGGCATGCGCGAAGAAGACATTGATACCCCCGCGCTGGTGATAGACCTGGATGCTTTTGAACATAACCTTGACACCATGGCGGCACTGCTGGCGCCCACCGGTGCCAAGCTTCGCGCACATGCCAAAACCCACAAATCCAGCGTCATCGCCAAGCTGCAAATGGCGCGCGGCGCCGTTGGCCAATGCGTGCAAAAAGTGGCCGAGGCGGAGGCGCTGGCTTGGGGCGGCATCCCGGATATTCTGGTCACCAACCAGGTGGTCAGCCCGCGCAAATTGGCGCGGCTCGCGGCCCTTGCGCGCATCGCCGAAGTTTCGGTGTGCGTGGATGATGCGGCGCAAATTGCGCTGATTGAAGCCGCCGCCGAAGCTGCCGGCCTGCGCCTGCCGGTGCTGGTCGAAATTGATGTCGGCATGGCGCGCGGTGGGGTGGAACATGGGCCGCCCGCCGTGGCACTCGCGGAACGCATCGCTGGCAGCCGGCATCTGCGTTTCGGTGGCTTACAGGCCTATCACGGTTCAGCGCAGCACAAGCGCACGCCGGAAGAACGCGCGGCGGCGATTGGGGAAGCCGTGGCGCGTTCCAGGCGCACGGTGGAACAACTTCGCCAGCGCGGGCTGGAATGCTCGATTGTGGGTGGTGCGGGTACCGGCACCTTCCGGCATGAGGCGGCCAGCGGCGTCTATACCGAAATCCAGGCCGGGTCTTATTGCTTCATGGATGCGGATTATGCGGCGAATGAGGATGCACCGCCCTTCCGGCAATCGCTTTTCGTGCTGTCACAGGTGATGAGCACCGCAGGGCCCGGCATTGCCGTGCTGGATTGCGGGCATAAGGGCGTTTCGGTCGATTCCGGCATGCCGCAGGTCTGGCAGCGCC
>JBILPX010000374.1:0-3000 GCA_044373565.1 Roseomonas sp. | reverse complement strand
GGGAATGGCAGGGTCTTCCGGCGCCAAGGCGCGCGCGGCGGCGGTGCCGATCGCGGTATGCGGGTCCGCCAAATACCCTGCCGCCTGATGCAAATGGCGGATTTCGGCGAGTGTCCCGGCATCATCCAGGGTGAAGCCCGCGAAAAGCTGGTTGGTTTCCCGCCAAGCCGCATCCGCAATGGGCATCCGCCCTTCGGCGCGGAAGCGGCGCATGGCTTCCGCCGTGATGGCGCCATCGCGGCCCTGCAATTCGAACAATAGGCGCTCAAAATTGGAGGAAACCTGGATGTCCATGGATGGCGAAAGCGAAGGCTCGACCGGCCGCGCTGTCATGTCATTGGTCGCCAGAAACCGCGCCAGGATGTCATTGCGGTTCGACCCCACAATCAGCTTCGCCACCGGCAGGCCCATGCGCATCGCGGCCCAGGCGGCCAGCACATTGCCGAAATTGCCGGTGGGCACGCTGAACGCCACCGGCCGATCCGGCGCCCCGAGCGCGAGCGCCGCCGCAACGTAATAGGGGATTTGCGCCGCAATCCGCGCCCAATTGATCGAATTCACCGCTGAAAGCCGCATTTCCTGACGGAAGGGCGCGTCATTGAACATGGCCTTGACCAAATCCTGGCAGGCATCGAAATCGCCCTTGATCGCGATATTGCTGACATTCGGCGCCAGCACGCTGGTCATTTGCCGGCGTTGCACTTCGCTGGTGCGGCCTTCGGGGTGCAGGATGACGATATCAACAGCCGCGCGATCCCGGCAGGCTTCAATGGCCGCCGAGCCTGTATCGCCTGACGTCGCGCCAACAATCGTCACGCGTTCGCCGCGTTTCGTCAGCACATGATCGAAAAGCGGCCCGAGCAATTGCAGCGCCATATCCTTGAAGGCCAGCGTTGGGCCATGGAACAGCTCCAGCGCAAAACACCGCTGGTCAAGCTGGACCAGCGGCACAATGGCCGGATGGCCAAAGCCGGCATAGGCCTGCTTGCAAAGCTGATCGAGCGGCAGGCCAGGCCCCGCAAACAGCCCGATGATGCGCGCTGCCAATTCCGGATAGGAAAGCCCGCGCATGGCGCGCCATTCCGCGGGCGATAGCTCCGGCCAATGGCGCGGCACGAAAAGCCCGCCATCCTCAGCGAGGCCAGCCAGCAATACGCCTTCAAAATCCCGGGCCGGCGCCTGCCCGCGTGTTGAGATGTACTCCATGGCGGGAGACATAAAGGGTGCGGCGCGAAAGCGCGAGGGGCCTTCAGGCCGCCTGAAGCGCCGCCCAGCTTTCACTCGTATTGCGCGGGGTATCTGCCGCGCGCTGCGGTTCAAGGCGCATTTCGAAAACAGGCCAGGCTTCGCCTTCTTCGCGCTTGCGCGGCACCATACGAAACAGCTTTTCCATATCCGGCTTCAGGCTTGGCATGCGCTGCGCAAGAATAGCGACGCTCGCCAGCCGGACCTGGCTTTCGGCCCAGCCACCCAGCGTCTGCTTATTGTTTTCCCACCGGGAAAGAGACGCGGGGTCGAGCTTCAACGCCTCGGCAAAATCCTTGGCCGACATGCCGATGACCTTGCGCATGAAGCGCACCTCACTGCCAGTCAGTTCCACGGGCAGAAAGGCACGCGCGACCGCAACGGCGGCCGCCAGGCCTTCAAGGTTCGGGACCGAAACGCCAAGCACATTGCCAGCCGCGTCAGAATGTTCCTCGGCCGCGTTGATGAGCACGACCGGATAGGGCAGACCGAGGCCCCTTTCCTCATATCGTGGCAATACGCGCCGCATGGCATTCTCTCCCTTTCATGTGATGACAGTGACAACAAGGACATCCGGCGCGATCGGGGTGACCACAACGGTGAAGGCGAGACCATCCTCATCCTTGCCGGCAAGCTGCCAACGTTCTTTGCAACGATGTAGGAAATAGATAAATTGACGTAGTATCAACTTTCTAGATAAACAAGTGTCTTTATTAGTCAGCTGACAGCATCGGTGAAGGACGTTCTCCCGTTGGCGAGAAAACCGCCGCCCCCTCAGGGAAGTCGCCCCGCCTGAAGTCATACCTTCGGCCCGCACGGTGGGTCAGCGATCTTCAATTGGACCAAACAAGTCTCTACAATACATCCCTTGATGAGCGATTCGCACAAAAACTCTGAAAAATTCGAGACGCTAAACCCGGGCCGGTTGACGCGGCTTCGGAATAGACGCTGCCCTTACTGCGGTGAGGAAATCGGCGGTTCGGTAGAATCCAGTGTTGATCATGTCATTGGCCGCCGGTTTGTCCCAAAGGGCTCCCTAGCAAAATCTTGGAATTTGCTGGTCAATTCTCATAAGAAATGCAATGCGGAGAAAGCTGAGTATGAAAACGATATCTCAGCCACCACGCTTCAGATGTTTGTCGCCAATCCGTCCGAGGATCCGCTTAACGCCAACCTACTAGAAGCCGAAGCGGCAAGAAAAGGGCGAGCGCGAAGCAGCTTAACGCACCGAAGAGTAAACGAAAGTCATTCAAAGACAACAATTAAAGGCAATCTTGGGTCTGCCGAACTGGCATTCACGTTTCTCAGTCCTCCATCACTAGCAGAAGAGCGTATCCTACGGCTTGCCGAGATGCAGGTTAGGGGCCTGTCCTCACTTATCTTCTTTGATCGTAATAAAATGGATTTCAATTACCTACCGCCTTGTATCGGTTTGGTCGCCTGGTCTGGGCGTCGCGACTGGGGAAACGTAAGGGTGAAAGCCTTTATGGAAACTGTGAGGGACTGGGAACACCGTCTGCTCGGCACTGGTCTTGCTGGCGGTTACTTCCAAGCGATTATTCGGAAGGAGCCAAGTCAAAGACCGTTCTGGTCCTGGGCCTTGGAATGGAACAAGACACTTCGGCTGATGGGTTTTATGGGTGAGGATGCAGAGAGCTTGGAAAAGTTTGCAGCGAAGTTGCCGATACCAACGTGGGACAAGTATTGGCAGACGGATTCTCCGGATCAAGGGCAAAGTTTCTCACGGATTCGTTT
>JBILPX010000373.1:0-3002 GCA_044373565.1 Roseomonas sp. | reverse complement strand
ATTTATTGCATAGCGGGAAATCGGCGACGATATTGTCTTCAATCGCCGCTTCCAAAAGCGGCCATTGCAGCCAGGAAGGATCACGCGGGAAAAGTGCCTGGATGATCCCGCCATCATCAAGCGCAATCCAATGCAGGCATTCGCCACGAAAGCCTTCAATCATCGCAACCCCTTCGCCGGCACGCACCGGCAAAGGCGCCATCAACTCACCGGATGGAAGGCTGGTCAGGATTTGTCGGACAAGCGCGATGGATTGGCCGAGTTCAGTCACGCGAATGCGCACCCGCGCATCCACATCGCCCGCTTCCAGCACCGGCACATCAAAACGCAGCGTTGGATAGGGTTGGTTTTGCGGCAGACGGCGCGCATCAAACCCGCGGCCAGAAGCGCGGCCCACATGCCCGCCCGCCGCGAAGGCAAGCGCCAGATCGGGGCGCAAATATCCCGTGGTCACAACACGATCCTGCAAGCTGGCATGCGCCTCATAAATCTGCATGAGGCTCGGGATTTCTGCTTCCACCGCATCCAGCGCCGCCGAAATCGCCTCCGCCCCCCTCGGCGCGATATCGGGCGCGACACCGCCTGGCAGAACGCGGTCCATCATCAGCCGATGGCCGAAAGCGGCGGCAATGGCGCGCAGCACACCTTCACGCAGAAACCCGCAACGCGCATGTGGGTAGGCGAAGGCTGCGTCGTTGCAGACAAAGCCCCAATCATTCAGGTGTTTGTTTTTTGGTAGCCGTCCCAACCCCCCCCCCCGCGCCCCCCCCCCCCCCCCCCGCGGCGGTGGCGCCACACCAAGCGCTGCTTCCACCGCCGCGGAAAACGCCCAGGAATGCGCAACCGTTGTGTCACCGGAAAGCCGCGCCGCATAACGCACAGCGGCACGGGGCGAGGTGCCGAGCATGAGTGAAAGCGTGCCCTTATGCGTGTAGCCAAGCCGCTGTTCCAACCGCACCACCAGTTCTCCCTGGACGGAAAAGCGGAAATGTCCAGGTTCGATCACGCCAGCATGAATGGGGCCAACAGGGATTTGGTGAATGCCCTCCCCTTCTACCGGCAGGAATTCCGGCTGCGGGGCTTCTCCCGCAAAGGGGATGGGTTTGGCCGAAAGCGAGTGGCGCAGATTCCAGCGCCCGTGATCAAGCCAGGGGCGCAAATCCACCGCACCCTCGGCGCGGTGGCCCCATAATTCCAGGATCATGCGTTCAAATCGCACGGCGCTGGGGCGCGCGGGGGAAAGCGCGGCATAATTCCACCCTGCCGCCGGCGTTGAAGCAAGCACGGCTTCCGCGCTTGGTTCATGCAGGAAGCAGGCATGCACCTGCGTTGCATCCGCCCAAAGCCCAAGCAGCGCCAATGCCGTTTCCTGCTGCAAAGCCGCCGGCAATTGCCCCCAAGCGGTGGGCGAGAGCAAAAACCGCTCATAAGGCTTTGCCCCTTGCGGATTGCCGCTGCGGATCAGGCTGGAAGCCGGGCCCATCATCCGATCATCCCCGCCGCCGCCTTGAGTAAACCGCTGAAGAGCGTGGGCATGGCAAGCCCGAGTACCAAGGCTACCGCCAAATGCAGCCAAAGCGGCACGAGCACCGCAAGCGCGCTGCCGGAAGGCGCCACATCTGGCGTGGCCGTCCCGAAACAAAGTGCTTGCAGCGTGTGGATCAGCGCCGTCATCGCCAGCACCAGCCCAATTGCCAAGACCACAGCAAGCCAGGGCTGCGCGGCCATAGCCGCATTCAGCACCGCATATTCTGACGCAAACAAAAGGAAGGGCGGCAGCCCGGCAATGGCACCAATCGCCAAAGCCAGGCCCCAGCCAAGCCAGGGATCACTCGCGACCAGCCCTGAAATATCCGCGAGTTTCTGACTACCTTTTTGCTGCACGGCGCGCCCAATGCCGAAGAAAATCGCGCTTTTCACCAGTGAATGACCCATCATATGCAGCAAGCCCGCAAGCGTCGCCGCCGGGCCACCAACACCAAAGGCAAAAGCGGCAATACCCAGATGTTCAATGGAGCTCCAACCAAAAAAGCGCCGCGCGTCGCGCCGCCGCCAAAGGGCCAGCGATGCCAGCAGCACGGACGCGAGGCCCAGCGCCATCAGCAAAGGCCCGACCGCAATGGTACCGGGATGCGCGCCGACAATGGCTTTTGCGCGCAGCACAGCCAGCATGGCAGCGTTCAGCAAAAGCCCAGATAGTACGGCAGAAATCGCAATCGGGCCTTCCGCATGCGCATCGGGTAGCCAGGAATGCAGCGGCACCAGGCCCGCCTTGGTGCCATAGCCCACCAGCAGGAAAACGAAAGCCAGGTTCAGCGTATCCGCATCACACCGCGCGGCCACGCGCCGCAGTGCCGCCCAGGAAAGCCCGCTTTCCGCATCCAGCAATGCTTGCGCGGCGGAATAGAGCAAGATGGTACCGAACAGTGCCAGCGCAATGCCAAAGCCACAGAGCATGAAGAATTTCCATGCCGCTTCCATCGCCGCCGGCGTGCGATGCACCGCCACCATCAGCACAGTGGCGAGGGTTGCGATTTCAATCGCCACCCAAAGCACGCCAAGATTATCCGACAGCAGCGCGAGGTATTGCGCGCCGAGAAACACCTGAAAAGCGCCGTGATAGGCACGGATGCGCCAGTGATCGAACTCCTCTGCCGCCAGCGTGGCCGCCGAGAAAATGGCAGTGGTCAAAGCCACAAAAGACGCCAGCAGCACAAAGGGCAGGTTCAGCGCATCAATGCGCGTCCAGCCCTGTTCACCATGCGGCACGGTGAACAGCGCCAAGGCCAGCAGAAAGGAAAGGGCGGCGCAGCCGATATTCACGGCTGCGGCGGCGCGAAGTCTTGGCAAGGCCAACAAGACCAGCGCACCCACCCAGGGGAAGAACACCATGATCCAGGGCAGCGGCATCATTCGCCTTCCCCCCTATGTGTATCCAGGCTTTCCGTATCCAGGCTTTGGAAGCTCTCGCCCATTTGCAGCGCGAAGACGCCAGCGATCAC
>JBILPX010000372.1:0-3008 GCA_044373565.1 Roseomonas sp. | reverse complement strand
GGGGGGCTCGGCCCCCCGCCCCCGCCGGGGTGGCCGTGCCACCCCGGACCCCGCCGAGGCTTTAGCTAATGCCTTCCATGCCGGCGACCGCCAAAATAGTGGCCAGGCTGGAACGCATGCCGCGCAGCGCTTCCGTGGGCTCGACATCCAACCATTCATCCAGCGAATGCGCGCGCCCGCCACGCCCGCCCGCACCAATCTTCAACGCCGGAATGCCAAGCGACATCGGAATATTCGCATCCGTCGAAGACCATTCAAAACTCGGTCGATAGCCCTCCGCCGCAACCGCCGCCGCTGCCAAGGCGCGGATCGGGCTGCCCGCTGGGGTTTCCCCCGCTGGGCGATCACCAACCGGTGTGATCTCGGCCGTGATCGGGCCATTCGTGGTCGAACGCGCGGCGTTTTCAGCCGCCACAGCCAGGTCGACGATTTCAAGAAAGGCCAGATCCAGCTTGGCAAGTTCGGCCGCTGAAGCAGACCGCAAATCAACTTCAATCACCACACGATTGGCGATGGCATTGATGGAAGTGCCGCCGGAGACAACACTCACGCAATGCGTAGTAGGCGGGCTATCCGGCACTTTCACCGCGGCCAAGCCGCGCGCGCATTCCGCCATGGCATACATGGGATTGACCAAGCCAAAAGCGGCATAGGAATGACCGCCGGGCCCCTGGAAAGTCACGCGATAGCGCTTGGAACCCACGCCACCACTGACAATGCCTTCCACCTGCGGGCTATCCACGGTCAGAAAGCCACGAATGCGCGCCCGATGTCGCCCCTTTTTGAAAAGATGCCGAATGCCGCGCAAATCGCCGAGGCCCTCTTCACCGACATCACCCACAAACAGCAAATCATGCCGTGTACGAATGCCGGCTGCATCAAGGGCGCGCAAATAGCCGAGATTGACCGCGAGCGACCAGGTATCATCGCTTACCCCTGGCGCGAAAAGCTTGGTGCCTTCGCGCTTCACGCGCACATCTGTCCCTGCGGGGAACACCGTGTCCAGATGCGCAGCAATCACCAGAATCTCGCCATTGCCGAAGCCGCGGCGCAAGCCCATCACATTGCCGATCTCATCTTGCTCCACTTCTTCCAACCCATGGTCGCGCAGCATGGCAAGATAGGCGGCGGCGCGTTCTTCTTCCGCGAAGGGAGGCGCTGGGATTTGCGTGAGCGTGATGCAATCTTCGACCATGCGCGCATGATCCGCGGCGAGTTTTTCGGAAGCAGCGGCAAAGCGCGCATCGGCGCGAATGGCTGCGATGGTTTCGTCTGGGGTCATCATATTCTCCTCACAGGCGGCGCCAGCGCATGACGCCGGCCGCATCTTGTTCCACTGCCACTTCACCCATCACCTGCAAACGCCGCAAATGGGCAAGGGTCTCGCCAAGCCCGAAGCCAAGATTACGTAAATCGAGCGGGCGACGGAACAGCACCGGCAGCAAATCATGCGCGCTGCTATCGGCCATGGCATCCATCAGCAGCGAAAGCCGTTCCGCATGATGCGCTTCCAGCCAATCCAGCCGCGCATGCAGGCCGTAGAACGGTTCCCCATGGGAAGGCAGCACCAGCACATCTTCCGGCAGGGCGCGGAATTTCTGCAAGGATGCCAGAAAGGCGCCAAGCGGGTCGGCTGCGGGTTCACCGGCATGCAGGCCGATGTAAGGTGAGATGCGCGGTAGAATCTGATCAGCGGCAATCAGCACGCGGTCTTCCGCATTGTACAGGCAGGCCATATCCGGCGCATGGCCCTGGCCGGTCATCACGCGCCAGGGCCGCCCACTAATGCTTAGCGTCTGCCCATCCGCGATGGCTTCAAAAACACGCGGCAGCGGTGCCACAGATTTCACATAAAGCGGTCCGCGCGCGCGCAGGAAATCCGCAAATTCGGCTGGCGCGCCAGCGGCTTCGGCAAAGCGCGCCTGGTGTTCCACCATCTCAACACCCGTATCGAAAAATAGCGCGCGGGCTTGCAGCCATTCGATCTTGGTCATCAGCGGGACAAGCCCGTGATTCTCAGCCAGCCAGCCCATCAGCCCCGCGTGATCCGGATGGAAATGCGTCACCAACAGCCGATGCAGTGGCCGCCCGCCAAAAGCATCGCCCGCCAAGGCTTCGCGCCACAAATCGCGCGTCGGATCGGAGGCGACGGAACAATCAATGACGAGCCAACCCGGCCCATCTTCCATTAGCCAGACATTCACATGGCTGGGCGGGAAGGGCAGGGGAAAGCGCAGCCAGCGCAAGCCAGGCCGAAGCGTCGCGGCCTGACCCGGCGCGGGGATATCTGGAATCATGCCGCCACCCTGGCGCGGAAGATGGCGGGAGACAAGCATGACCGCGCAAGACCGATCACGTGCCGAAAGGGCGGAAAACCGGACCCTATTCCATCACGATCCGCGGCGCCGCATCCGCTTTCGCCGCCGCCTTTTCCCACACACGGCGCGCAATACGGCGATAGGTTTGCGCTTCATCCGAATCTGGCCGCGCCATTACAATCGGCGTACCGGCATCCGCCAATTCCCGGATTTCGAGCTTGAGCGGCAATTCACCCAAAAATTCCACGCCAAGCCTCTCCGCTTCCCGCCGTGCGCCGCCATGGCTGAAAATATCGGACCGATGGTTGCAATTGGGGCAGCAGAAGAAGGACATATTCTCAATCAGCCCCAGCACCGGGACATTGACCTTTTCAAACATCCGCACGCCGCGCCTGGCATCCAGCAGCGCCACATCCTGCGGCGTGGAGACAATCACCGCCCCCGCCAAGGGAACGCGCTGAGACATGGTCAACTGCGCGTCACCCGTCCCCGGCGGCATATCCACAATCATCACATCCAAGGGGCCCCAGGCCACTTGCCCCATCATCTGCTCCAACGCCCCCATCACCATGGGGCCGCGCCAGATCATGGGTGTTTCTTCGTCAACCAGGAAGCCGATGGACATGGCCTTCAGCCCCCAGCGGCTGAGCGGGATGATGCGCTGGCCCTCTGACCGTGGCCTTTCGCGGG
>JBILPX010000097.1:0-9772 GCA_044373565.1 Roseomonas sp. | reverse complement strand
AGCCGCACAGACCCGGGTGAAATCGCGATCATCCAGCATCCAATCCTGGGTCCCGGTAAAGCGCGCCACGCCATCCGCGCCAAGCCGCCCTTCATAGCGCGCGCGATAATGAAAGCCGCGCCCGGAAGACCCGCCTTGCAGCAGCAGCGCGCCATCCGCGCCAACGCGGCCCTCGCCGCGCTCCCAGGCGCCCGTGCGCGCGCCTGATGCGGAAAGCACCGGGCGCTCATACTTCGCCACCGCGCCTTCCACCCGTATTGTGAATGGCGCGGCCAGCGGCGCTTGCGTGATGCCTTCCACAGCATCACAGGTCAGCCTTCCTTGCCAAACACCATTGAAGCCTTGCGCCGCCAGAGGGCTGGCAGCGCAAAGCGAGATGGCAAGGAACAGAAAGCGGATCACTGATCCGCGTAGCAATGGGTTTCCGCCGCCCCACCCGGATTGGTGACCGCACCCAAATAGGCGGGGCCAACCAATTGCGCATATTTCCACAGCGCACCGGAATTATAATCGGTCGTACGCGGCTTCCATTCGGCGCGACGCTTGGCGATTTCCTCATCGGAAAGCAGCATGTCGATAGTGCCTTTTTCGGCATCAATCACGATTTGATCGCCATTCTTCAGCAGCGCAATCGGCCCGCCCACCGCTGCTTCCGGCCCGACATGGCCAATGCAGAAGCCGCGTGTGGCGCCCGAGAAACGCCCATCGGTGATCAGCGCTACCTTATCCCCCATGCCCTGGCCATAGATGGCCGAGGTGGTGGAGAGCATCTCACGCATGCCAGGCCCGCCCTTCGGGCCTTCATAGCGAACGATGATGATATCGCCCGGCTTATAGGCGCGCATTTCAACGGCCTTGAAGGCATCTTCTTCACAATCAAAGCAAAGGGCGACGCCTTCAAAGCGCAGCTTTTCCATGCCGGCGATTTTCACAATCGCGCCTTCCGGGGCCAGATTACCCTTCAGGGCCACAACGCCGCCAATCGGGCTGATCGGGTCAGAGGTCGGGCGCACCACATCCTGATTCTTCGGGATGATCACCTCACGATGATTTTCCGCCAAGGTCTTGCCCGTGACGGTCATGCAATCACCGCGCACATAGCCGCCATCCAGCAGCGCCTTGATGATCACGGGCACGCCACCAATGCGGAACACATCCGCCGCGACATATTTCCCGCCGGGCTTCA
Source organism: Roseomonas sp. (assembly GCA_044373565.1). GTDB lineage: Bacteria > Pseudomonadota > Alphaproteobacteria > Acetobacterales > Acetobacteraceae > Neoroseomonas. Next base: position 8,586 of record JBILPX010000097.1, on the reverse strand, counting down.
GATCCGCGATATGCGGGGTCTTGCGCATGATTTCCGCCACATCCTGCAGCGTGAAGCGAATCCCCGCCTCATGCGCCATGGCCGGCAAATGCAGGCCAGCATTGGTGGAACCACCCGTGGCGCCCACAATCGCCGCCGCATTATGCAGCGCATCAAGCGTGACGATATCGCGCGGGCGGATATTGCGGCGGATCAGTTCCACCACCGCCTTGCCCGATTCCACCGCCCAACGATCCCGGTCCAAATCTGGCGCGGGGGCGCCAGCCGAAAATGGCAGGGCCAGGCCGATTATTTCCGAAACGCACGCCATGGTATTCGCAGTGAATTGGCCGCCACAAGCGCCTGCACCCGGGCAAGCATGGCGTTCCAACTCATCCAATTCTTCATCGGACATATTGCCGGCAGCGTGCTGCCCTACGGCTTCGAACACGTCCAGCACCGTCACATCTTTGCCATGATGCTTGCCCGGCATGATGGACCCACCATACATGAAAACAGACGGCACATTCAGGCGGATCATGGACATCATGACGCCGGGCAGGGATTTATCGCAGCCGGCAATGCCCACCAGCGCGTCATAGCAATGCCCGCGCATGGTCAATTCAATGGAATCCGCAATGGCTTCACGCGACGCCAAAGATGATTTCATGGATTGATGGCCCATCGCGATACCATCAGTCACTGTGATAGTGGTGAATTCGCGCGGCGTCGCACCGGCTTCCTTCACCCCAATCTTCGCGGCCTGCGCCTGACGAGAAAGGGAGATATTGCAAGGTGCCGCTTCATTCCAGCAGGAAGCAACGCCCACCAAAGGCTGAGCGATTTCTTCCGCCGTCAGCCCCATGGCGTAGTAATAGGAACGATGCGGCGCGCGCTCCGGCCCCATGGTGGTGTGCCGGCTCGGCAGTTTTGACTTATCCCATTTTGTCATCGTGACTGTCCTCCTGAAACAATGGCTAATTCAATTAGCCAATCGCGTATAAAAAACCCACACCGACCGCGAGCCCGATCAGGGCCGCGATGAATTGCGCCACCGCGCGGCTCAGCGGGGCACCACCCAAATTCAGCCGCACCAAGCCATTCGTAAGTACCACCGTCACGCCCACAAAAAGCGTGATGGCCGCGAATAGATTGAGCGTGCTGCCTTCAAACATGCCCTACCCAGCAATTCGCGCCAAGGCGGCATCAAGCCGCGCGATTTCCGCCTGCCAGGAAGCAAGCCTTTCGCGGTTTTCCTCCACGATTTCGACCGGTGCGCGAGAGACAAAAGCCTCACTGCCAAGCTTGGCTTCAACCTTTTGCACTTCGCCTTCGATGCGCGTGCGTTCCTTGGCAAGGCGGGCGCGTTCGGCGGCGAAGTCAATCACATCGGCAAGCGGCAGCATGAGCGTGGTTTCATCCAGCACGGCTTGGACAACGCCCTTGGGCGGGTCACCACTCAAAGCGCGGATTTCGCTCGCGCGGCCCATGCGATGGATGGCATCTGCCCAGCGTTCGGCGCGCGCCAGGCTCTCGGGCCGCGCACCCGCCATCAGCAGCGGCACGGTGATGGAAGGGGCGACATTCATCTCGGACCGCACGGTGCGTATTTCGGAGATCAACCGAACTACCCAATCCAATTCTGCGCGCGCTTCCGCTGCATCGGCAACCTGCATGGCTTCCGGCCAGGGGCTACGGATCAGGCTGCCCTCAGCGCCATAGCCCATGCGGTGCCACAGCTCCTCAGTAATGAAGGGCATCACGGGGTGCAGCATCCGCAGGATCACGCCCAGCACATGCGCGGCGGTGGCCTTCACCTCATCCTTGTCCGCGCTATCCGGGCCGTTCAGAACGGGCTTGGCGAATTCCAGAAACCAATCGCAGAAATCATTCCAGGCGAAGCGATAACAGGCCTTTGCGTAATCATCGAAGCGGAAGCCTTCCAGCGCGGCATTCGCCTCAGCCAAGGCCGTATTGGTCGCATCCAATACCCAACGTGACAGCGGTAGCTTTGCCGAGGCAGGATCAAACCCCGCCACCGGCGCAATGCCATTCATTTCGCAGAACCGCGCCGCATTCCAGATCTTCGTCCCAAAGGACCGATAGCCTTCAACACGTTGGCGCCCCAGCTTGATATCGCGCCCCGGCCCCGCCAGGGCGCAGAGCGTGAAGCGCATCGCATCCGCGCCAAAGGCATCAACCAATTCCAGGGGATCAATGCCGTTACCGCGCGATTTGGACATTTTCTGCCCTTTTTCATCGCGCACCAGCCCATGGATACAAACGGTCTTGAAGGGCACTTCACCCATGAAATGAATGCCCATCATCATCATCCGGGCCACCCAAAAGAAGATGATATCCGAGCCCGTCACCAGCACATCGCCGGGATAGTATTTCTCAAGCTCCGGCGTCTTTTCCGGCCAGCCAATGGTTGAAAAGGGCCAAAGCGCGCTGGAAAACCAGGTATCCAGTACATCCTCATCACGCGTTAGCGCCACCGCCGTGCCGTATTTCGCGCGCGCCGCGGCTTGCGCTTCTTCTTCGGTATGGGCGACGAAAACCTCGCCATCCGGCGCATACCAGGCAGGGATTTGATGCCCCCACCAAAGCTGGCGAGAAATGCACCAGGGCTGAATATCGCGCATCCAGGCGAAGAAGGTGTTTTCGAATTGCTTGGGGGAAAACACGGTCTGGCCAGATTCCACCGCACGAATGGCCGGCCCCGCCAATGTCTTGGCATCCACATACCATTGTATCGTCAGCCGCGGTTCAATCGGCACGCCAGAACGCTCACTATGCGGGACCATATGCGTATGGGGTTCGATCTTCTCGACCAACTCCAATTCCTCAAGCCGCGCCACAATCGCCTTGCGCGCCGCAAAGCGATCCTGCCCGGTCAGGCCGCGCACAAAATCATGATCCGCAATGCCATCAGCCACAGCAAAATGCGCGCTGATTTCTTCGAGCATCACGCACCCTTCGGCATCCAGCACGGATGGCATCGGCAAATCATGGCGCCGCCCGACCTCAAAATCATTGAAGTCATGCGCCGGTGTGATCTTAACGGCGCCGGAGCCCTTTTCAGGATCGGAATATTCATCCGCCACCACCGGAATGGCGTGGCCCAGCAGCGGCAGGATCACGCGCTTGCCGATCAAATCCTTGAAGCGCACATCATCGGGATGCACGGCAACGGCGGTATCGCCCAGCATGGTCTCTGGCCGCGTGGTGGCCACCACCAGGAAACGCCCCGGCGCACCTTCCACCGGGTAGCGCAAATACCACAGGCTGCCCTTCACTTCCTTGCTTTCGACTTCCAGATCAGAAATCGCGGTGAGGAATTTCGGGTCCCAATTCACCAATCGCTTGTCACGATAGATAAGGCCTTGGGCGTGCAGCGTCACGAATACCTCGCGCACTGCCGTCGAAAGCCCCTCATCCATCGTGAAGCGTTCACGTGGCCAATCAAGCGATGCGCCAAGCCGGCGCAATTGCCGCGTGATGGTGCCGCCCGATTCAGCCTTCCATTCCCACACGCGCTTCAGAAAAGCCTCGCGACCCATGCTGCGGCGGTCTGGCTGCTTCTGTTCGGCCAGCAGGCGTTCCACGACAATCTGCGTCGCAATGCCGGCATGGTCCGTGCCGGGCTGCCACAGCGCATCACGCCCCTGCATGCGCCGCCAGCGGATCAGTACATCCTGCAAGGTATTATCCAGCGCATGGCCGATATGCAGGCTGCCCGTCACATTCGGCGGCGGGATCATGATGGTGAAGGGGTCCGCCGGGCTTTCCGGACGGGCGGAAAAAGCGCCTGACGCTTCCCAGCCTTCATAGAGGCGGGGTTCAATCGCAGCGGGGTCAAAAACCTTGTCGAGCATGCTGCTTCCCTTCCCCGCCCCAGGGCGTTACGTCAAGGGCAGGCGCGTGTTCTAAGTCATGACGCGCTGCAAAACATCAAAGCTTCGGGAAGCCGCCATGTTCCATCGCCGCGCCGTGATCGCCAGCCTATCCGGGCTTTGCCTTGCCGCGCCGACCCTTGCCCAGGCGCCCACCTGGCCGAATGGGCCGATCCGCATCATTGCCCCCTTCCCACCTGGCGGCAGCGTGGACACCATTACGCGCTTGCTCCAGCCACGGCTTGCGGCAGAACTCGGCGTGCCGGTGGTGGTGGAAAACCGGCCCGGTGCTTCAGGGGCGCTCGGCACCCAGGCGGCGGCGCGCGCGATAGCCGATGGCAATAGCTGGGTCATGGTATTCGATACCCATGCGGTGAACCCGTTTCTGATCCCCAATCTCGGCTTTGATACGGAACGGGATTTCGCGCCGATCATGCTGATCGGCACGGCGCCCATGATCATCACCACCCACAACTCGCGCCCATGGCAAAATCTGCGGGAAGTGATCGCGGCCGCCAAGGAAAAGCCCGATACGCTGACCTATGGGTCTATCGGCAATGGCAGTCTTTCACATCTGACCATGACGCTGATGCAAAAGGCCGGGGATTTCCGGGTGGTGCATGTGCCCTATCGCGGTGGTGGGCCAATGAGTGCCGCCGCCGCCGGCGGCGAATTGGATATGCCCATGGCGACCAATGCCGGGCGTGGTGGTCAGGTGGGGCGCACGCTGCGCCCGCTCGCCCAAACCGGCGCAAAGCGTTCGGCGCTATTTCCCGATTTGCCCACGGTGGCGGAACAGGGGCTGCCCGGGATTGATGCGCTGGCCTGGTGGGGGCTGCTGGCGCCGGCGCGGGTGCCTGAGGCAATCCAGCGCCGCTTTCACGCGGCCCTGGTCAAGGCATTGGGCGAACCGGAATTGCGCGCCCGGTTGACCGGGCCTTTGGGCATTGATGTGGTTGGTTCAACGCCCGAGGAATTCGGCGCATTCTTCAAGGCACAAATGGCCCTTTGGGGGCGTGTGGTGCGGGAAAACAATATCCGGTCTGATTAGGCCGCTCGCATCACGGCAAAGCGCGATTGATGACTCTTTCGATTTCGGCACGCACAAGGCGTTCCACTAACGGCGGCAGATGAGCATCAAGCCAATCCTTCAGAATTGGGCGAATTTCTTCCCGCACCACATCCTCAATGCTTGGCCCACCACGATAAACCGGCGACCCGCGCTCAGAACTGACTGCGCGCATCAATGACCCCATCGAGGCTGCCGCCGCAGCAGCAGCTGCCGGGGCGATCAGGCCCGAGGCATCATCCATGCCCAGCCCCATACGCGGCGGTGCTGCGGGGGGAAGGTTTGGGGGCGTGACCAACATGTCCGAGGTCAATTCAACTGGCTCCGGCCCCGAACGTGCCCTTGGTGTTGGCGCGATAACCGGCGCCGGGGCGATGGGTGGCGGTGGCGCTGCAAAGGCATCAGGCTCGGGTTCGTCCTCAGTCTCAGGCTCAGGCTTGACGGGTTCCGCCACGTCAGTGGCCTCGGCTGCTGCCTCGTCTTCATTCAGGATCCGGCGAATCGACGCCAGGATATCATCCATGGATTGATCCTGCCCCCCGGCGGGGGGTGGGGCGGTGCCGCTCATGGTGTTCCTCTCGGGGGCGTCTGTGGCGCCGTGGGAGTAATGGCGGCTGCTGGGCGGGCCGCAACACCACTATAGTCGCCAGTTCCAACCCAAAGGTTACGAACCGCCTGATAATAAGCCTTCGGGTCGTAAAGATGAACAGGCAGCCCAAGATCCTGCGCCGTGAGGCGACCAATCGTGGCGGTCAGCGCGTAGGAAGCATCGACCAACTTGGCCAGCGCCTGCACTAGGCTGACACGGGCATTGAGCAATTCCTGTTCGGCGTTCAGCACATCAAGGGTAGTGCGGCTGCCTACAACCGCTTCCCGCTGCACGCCATCAAGCGCGATTTCCTGTGCCCTGATCTGGGCGCGAACGCTTTCCACCTGGGCGCGGGCGGTGCGCAACGTTTCCCAAGCCTGCGCCGCCTGCTGGCCGGCGATCCGCCGCGCGTCTTCTACCAATTGGCGCTGCTGCTGCGCCGTTTGGCGCGCCTGGCGCACCGCCGCATGTTCAGCGCCGCCCTGATAGAGCGGCACGGAAAGATTGGCGGTGACTTGCGTACCGGTCTGGCGTGAGCCACGGTCTGTGGTTCCATCCAGCCTGAAAGTCTGGCCTTGGACGCCAACGGAAGGCAGCAGCGCGCCGAATTGCAGGTCGATATTTTCGATCGCCGCGGCTTCGTCGAACATGGCGGCAATGACAGTTGGGTTATTGGAGCCGGCCTTTTGCACCGCTTCCTGCGCGGAACGCACGGGCGGGATCAGCGGTTGCGGAGGGGAAACCCGATTAGGCGCCATGCCGATCAGGCGCTGAAACACCGCGCGGGCGGATTCCCGATTGCCATCCGCCTGTTCCAAAGCCGCCCGGGCACCAGCTAGGCGCGATTCCGCCTGCGCCACATCAGTGCGCGTGATTTCACCAACACGAAAGCGTTCATTAGTGGCCTGCAATTGCCGCATGAGCACCTGAACATTATTGGTGTTCAGGCGCACAACTTCCGAATCCCGGATCACCGCAACATAGGAAGCGACTGAATCCAGCAGCACCTGCTGTTCTGTCGCGATCAGGCGCGATCGCTGGGCGTAAATCTGGTTTTCGGCCCGCCTGGTGCCCGCAACAGTCCTACCACCACGATAGATTGGCTGAGTGATCGCCCCAGTCATATTGGCTGTGTTACGCTCACTTTCCGCAAAGGTCGAAAAGGGGCCGTCGCGGCCGTCGGTCCGCCGCCGCAAAGAAGTATCCGTATAGCCGCCCGCACCAGAAAAGGTCACGCTAGGCCGCCAGCCGGCCAGGGCCTGGGGCAGGTTTTCGTCAACGGCACGCAACTGCGCCCGCGCGGCAAGAAGCGCGGGGTTATTGGCGTAAGCCGCCGCCAGGGCTTCCTGAAGGGTTTGCGCCCCCGCAGAGGCAAGCGGCGCCATGGCCAGCGCCGCAGACAAAAAAAGCGATGCACGGAAACTTTTCATCAAGTGCAACCCCCAAGCCCCGGTGCACATACCTGGGCGACCCCCACCCCGAAACCTCCAGAGTGGCTCGTTCATGAGGTTACAGCATGCTGATGCGGTTGCGCCAGCCCATGAGTGAATACAACCGAAGCGCGTCTAAAATGCGAAGCTCGGCTTGGGCTGAAAAGCAGGTAGCGGCGCGGCATGGGCCTCAAACGCTGTGCGCGGCGTGAAGCTGCCACCAATATGGCGCACCAGCGTGGCCCGTGCCGGCGGCCCCCCCGCCGTGACCAAAGCGACCAGCCGGCCGCCTTCGGCTAGCAGCGTTTCTATGGGGCGCGGAATGGCAGCAATACCGCCTTCAATGATGATCACGTCGAAAGGGCCAAGCCCCGCCGGCGGGTGGGCTGGGTCCTCGCGCAGCAGGCGGACAGAAGCTTCGGGCAGGCAGCGCGCCAAGCCAGCCTGCGCCAGGCCAAGCAGCACCGGGTCATTTTCAAGCGCGGTCACGTTGGCGCCCATGGCTGCGAGAACAGCCGCGCCATAACCGCAGCCCGCGCCAAGCAAAAGCGTCCGGTCCCCGCGGCGGAGTTCGGCCAGTTGGAAAAGCCGTGCCATCACCATTGGCTGCATCAGGAAACGCCCGCCCGGGAGGGGCACATCCGTATCCGTATAGGCGCGCGGGGCAAGATCGGACGGGATGAAAGCTTCTCGCGCCAAGTCGCCAAAAGCCGAGAGGATCCGTGGATCCTGCACCTGGTTCGGCCTCAATTGGCCATCCACCATGAAACGTCTGGCGCGCGCGAAATCCATCATGCCGTTCCTTCAACTCTCGTAGGGGCCTTTATAAGTCCGTGAGTGCCTGGGCGCCAAGGTGGCGCTTGACCAGGAACGGTCGCGGCCCGATAGAGACGGCGTGAGGTCCGGTGGCCGAGTGGTCAGGCAAGGGTCTGCAAAACCCTCTACAGCGGTTCGATTCCGCTCCGGACCTCCATGACGTGCTGCGGCGCGATGTCCTGGGGCTTTGACAAGCTGCACGACGCTGCTATTACGCCGCGCGGCTCCTGATCCCCGATAGCTCAGCTGGTAGAGCGCGGGACTGTTAATCCCTAGGTCGTTGGTTCGAGTCCAACTCGGGGAGCCAGAGTGTAATTCAAGGCATGTCACCCAAGGGCGCGAGGCGCCCTTTTTCCCATGCCAGTTCCGTTGGAATAACTTCAAAAGATACTTGGGCGCCTTGCTGCTACGGGTGCCGTTGGGCACGTCCACTGCGCATTTCTTCAGTGCTTCTTCGGTTCAAATTCGCTCAACGAGCACGCACTAAAATCGTGTTTAGCCTCATTTTCCGAACTGCCAAATTATTCCACTTGGCTTGACAATAATCTAAGCCCACAAAAAATCCGGTCAATTGCGTCGTCACAGGCGAACAAAATGATGCGCGCCGTGACTAATGAAAGGCCCGCTAATCAAGACCCTATATTTCCTCACGCAACGCTAGAATCTATCCTTACGCCGCAGCACCTTCCGCGGCCTGCACTTCCAAAACGGCCATCGTACCAACCGCGGCGTTGAGCTCAGACTGTGTGCAAAGCCCCAGAATCACGGGATCACGCGGCTTGATATTCGCGCTGTTCCAATGGGTCT
>JBILPX010000371.1:0-3013 GCA_044373565.1 Roseomonas sp. | reverse complement strand
GGTTGATCGCCGGCCCGCAAGGAAAGCCGCACCAGCAGCACCGAAGCACCATCCTGCCGGAAGCTATTGGCGGCAATGGTCACTTCGCGCCCCGAATCAGCAAGCTGCGCGCCTACTTCGTCGCCGCGCCCGGCAATGCGCACGGAAGCGAGAAGCGACTGCACCGCTTGGCGGCTTTCCGTGGTGAAGGCATCCATCAATGTCCGGCCAATCACGCGGCGGGAATGCTTGCCAAAAATCTGTTCGGCAGCTGGATTTGCTTCCGTCACACGCCCCGTTGCGCCGTCAACAATCAGCGTCGCATCAGCAGAAAGTTGGAACAGCAGGCGATAGCGCGTTTCCGCTTGGCGCAGCTTCGCATAATCGCGTTCCATGGATTGCTGGGTTTCCAGCAATCTTTGTTGCATACGTGATTGCGCGCTGAGGTCGCGGCCAAAAACCACGCGGCGATTTCCGCGCTGCAAGGGCACGGCGGCGAAAAGCAGCGGAACGGACTGGCCGCCTTCGGCAATTTGATTGATGTTGCGCCACTTCGCTTCAGTGGGCGTGCCACTCAACAGCGCTTCGACCTTATGCCGGCTTTCCACCGTGACTGTTTCCGCCCAGGGGCGACCGAGCCAAGTCTGATGCACGCCTAAGGCTTTTGATAATTCTTGGTTACTAAAAGCGATATCGCGAATGACGCCTTGTTCATCCACAACCAGTGCCATATCTGCTGCCGCCGAGACCAATGAGGCCGCAGCATCAGCATCCAAATCTCCAAGTGATTTGCGAGGGGCGAGGAAAGTATTCAAGGGAATTGGGGACCTTCTAAAAGAAGCGGCGCCTTTTCTTCATGGCACCGAAGCAAATCAAGGGGAGGCGACGCTTTCTGGCGCACTGCCGGGGCCCCTAGCCCGCAAATCCCTCACTTCCTCGTCCTTGTAACGCCAGCAAGGCCTCAGCCTGCAGCACAGCTTCTTCCGCATCCCGCGCCGTGGCATCCGCACCAAGGCGTTTCACCAGATGGGGTTCCTGCAACAGCAGGGGTCCGCCCACCAGAATGCCCAAATTGGGATTGCGCGATGCGCGCCGGATATCACGAATAAGCTTCGTCAGGGCTTGGATATGTGTTTCACCACCGATAGAAAACCCGACCAGGCCGAAATGCTTTTCGGCGACCAAGGCAAGCAGGGCTTCACTATCGGCCCCACCATCTATCCAGGCTTCCCAACCGGCACGGCGGAAGAATTGCTCCACCATGGTCAGGCCTAATCCATGATGTTCACCCGGGGCAGGGGCCAGCAGAATGCTTCGGCCTGCCCGACCGTCGGGGAAAAGTGGAGCAAAGCGCGGTTCCAGCGCATGGCAAACCGCATGTAGGCAGCGCAGCCCGATGGTAACTTCCGTAAAGTCACAAATATCATCGTCCCAGCAAGCGCCAAGCAACCGCGCGGTGGGCGCAAGCAGACCAAGATAAACCTGCGGTAGCGGCAGGCCGCGCGCGCAAAACACTTCTACGAAGGTTAGCGCATTGTCGGCATTGCCAAGCCGCGCCAGGGCGGCGAAGGCATTAACATCTTCCTGTGTCGGCGATGCTGGATGGTTACCCATGGATTCATAAGCCGGATTGTTCAGCACGCGCTGCGCCAGTACGAGTCGAGGGATTACCTCGGTTTCGATCACCCGCTTCAAGGGAAGGGTGCGATCCCGCGTAGGGGTGCGCCATTCCACTTCAGCGGGCCTATCCCTGGGGTCGGGGTCTGAATCTGCCATGTCCAACCCGCAGTATAGCGTGAAACCGTGATCGGCTTCCACATATTCCGCTTGGTCCTGTCGTTCGTCATTTCTGCTCGACTTCATGGTGAACCTCTTTGAGCGGTTAGCTTCGTCCTGAGAGAGACTTACTGTCAATCAAAAAATACGTCAATCTTTCTTGACACGTGCCTCCCAAGCCCGCTAGCCTTCCGAGTGTAGAAGATTGGGGAGGGGTCCGAATGACCCTATTCGTCGCGCAAATCCAAGGAAAACTGGCCGAAACGCGCCAGATAAGGCCTTTGGCCTGTGCCACCCCAATTCGGGCTGCCCGACTCGCGTTCATTCCTGGAGGTGTCAAGTCATGCTGACAGCAGACCGCTTTACCGGTATATTCAAGGCCCTGGACGCCAGTCCTTGGAATGCCGCCACAGGCCGCGCCAGCAAGCGGCACGCCGGCGTGAAGCGGGGGGCGGCAATGCCCCTTTACACCCCGGATGAGCGTCGGCGGCGGGATTCCACCCCCTGGACAATGGTGCAGGGCATCCTGGCCCCGGTCCAATTCTTGGTCTTTTTGGTCAGCCTGGGCCTGGTGCTGAACTATCTTGCTACTGGAGAGGGTTACGTAGCCGCAACGGCTTCGATCATCGCCAAAACCGCAATCCTGTATCTGATCATGGTGACGGGCTGCATTTGGGAAAAAGTGGTGTTTGACCGCTGGCTGTTTGCGCCGGCCTTCTTTTGGGAGGATGTTTTCAGCATGTTGGTGCTGGCGCTGCACACTACCTATTTGGTCGTGCTGCTGCTTGGCATTGGTGATGGCCGCGGGCAGATGATGCTGGCGCTGGCTGCTTATGCTGCCTATGTTGTCAACGCGGCTCAATTCATTCTGAAGCTGCGCGCCGCGCGGCGTGAGGAAACAAGCTGGCGCGGCAGCGACGCAGGCCAAATGACATGAGCCTTGCCGGTACACCTCAGAAACCCCAAGGCATTACGGCCGAGGCCGCTGGCTGCGCTGACACGCCAATTCTGCGTGAACGCGGTCAGCGCGAGGTTTTCTGTGGCCTGACCGGCATTATTTGGCTGCATCGCAAGATTCAGGATGCCTTCTTTTTGGTGGTCGGCAGCCGCACCTGCGCGCATCTGCTGCAATCCGCTGCCGGCGTCATGATTTTCGCCGAGCCTCGATTCGCTACCGCGATCATCGAAGAACGTGATCTCGCTGGGTTGGCGGATGCGAATGAAGAATTGGATCGCGTGGTAACGCGCTTGATCCAGC
>JBILPX010000096.1:0-9783 GCA_044373565.1 Roseomonas sp. | reverse complement strand
GCATCGCCACCGCGCTTGGCCTGTGGTTTTTAGTGGAACGGACGCGCCTTGGCATGTTGGTGCGCGCGGGTGCCACCAATGCACCGATGGTCTCAGCGCTTGGCGTGGATATTCGCCAGCTTTTCATGCTGGTCTTTGCCTTCGGCGCAATGCTGGCTGGCTTTGCGGGCGTACTTGCTGGGCCAATTTTCTCGGTCGAGCCTGGCATGGGGGATCATGTGCTGATCCTCGCTTTCGTGGTGATTGTCATTGGTGGCATAGGGTCCATTCGCGGTGCCTTTATCGCGGCGCTGATCGTGGGGCTTACGGATACGCTCGGCAAATCACTGATGCCGGATTTCATGCGGCTATTCCTGGACCCATCATCGGCGCGGCAAACCGGCGCGGCGCTCGCTTCCATGTTGGTCTATATCGCGATGGCGGCGATCCTCGCTTTCCGCCCGCGCGGGCTTTTCCCGGCCAGGAGCAGCTAGTGGTGCGATTCATGCCAAATTTTCCTGATCCAAAACTGCCCCTGCGCACCACTAGCCTTATGTTTGGTGGGCCGATTCACGCTGCTGTCGGAAATCGACAGCAGCGACCGGACCACTAGCATGCCGCGCCTGCGGCTTGATGTGGCGCTGACGCTGCTGGTGCTGGCTGTGCTGGCGCTGGCGCCCCTCATTGGTCTTGGCGCCAATCATTACCTGACATTATTCGCGCGCATCATGATCCTGGCCGCTGCCGCCGTTTCGCTTTCCTTCCTGGTGGGCGGCGCGGGACTCGCCAGCCTTGGGCATGCGGCGGCGATGGGTGTTGGCGCTTACGCCGTTGCCATTCTGGACGCGCATCGGCTGACCGATATTACCATTGTGCTGCCCGTCGCGATTGCTGCCGCCGCGCTGTTTTCCCTACTGACGGGCGCGATTGCGATCAGGACCGAGGGGGTGAATTTCATCATGATCACGCTCGCCTTTGGGCAGATGGCATTTTTCACGGCGTCGTCTTTCGGGGCCTATGGCGGTGATGATGGCTATACGCTGTATGATCGGACCGAGATCTTCGGCTCACGGCTGATGGAAAACCGGATTTTCTTTCATTACCTCTGCCTCGGTTTTCTGATTTTCTGCTGGGGCATTTGCGCCATGCTGCTGGCGTCCCGCTTTGGGCGCGTGTTGCGCGCGGCGCGGGAAAATCCGCTGCGGGCCCAGGCGGTGGGCTTCGCACCATACCCTTATCGGCTTTTGGCTTATGTCATTGCCGGTACGCTGGCGGGATTGGCGGGCGTGCTGTTTGCCAATGCGACAGAATTTGTAGCACCCGCCTATATGAGCTGGCAGCGTTCCGGTGAGTTGATTTTCATGGTTATCCTGGGCGGGCTTGGGCGGCTTTCTGGCGCCATCCTTGGCGCCGTGTTTTTCGTACTGCTGGAAACCTGGCTGCCCAGCCTGACCACGCATTGGAAAATGATTTTTGGCCCGCTGCTGATCTTGGCAGTGCTGTTCATGCGCGGCGGGCTGATTGGTTTTCTGGGGGCGCGCCGTGGCTGAAGCGCTACTCAGCGTCCAGGGCTTGCGCAAGCATTATGGCGGGCTTGCGGTGACCAATGATGTCAGCCTTGAAGTACTGCCCTGCGAAATCCACGCGCTGATCGGCCCCAATGGCGCGGGCAAGACAACGCTGATCCACCAAATCACCGGCACCGTCACACCTGATGCGGGACGCGTTGTTTTCGCTGGGGCGGATGTAACGCGCTTTTCCCTGCCGCGCCGCGTGCATGCGGGCCTCGTGCGCAGTTTCCAGATCACCAGTATCATTGCTGGCTTTTCGGTATTGGAGAATGTCGCTTTGGCCGCCCAGGCGAAAAGCGGTTCCTCCTTCCGCTTCTTTCGCGCTGCCGCTTCGGAAGAAGCGCTGAATGAAGCCGCGCGCAATGCCTTGGCTGAGGTGGGGTTGGCAGATCGCGCGGGCATCACCGCCGGCGCCCTCAGCCATGGCGAAAAGCGCGCCTTGGAGATTGCGATCGCTCTCGCCACCAAGCCGCGGCTGCTTTTGCTTGATGAACCACTCGCCGGCGCGGGACCAGAGGAGACTGAAAAACTTATCGCCCTGCTGCGTCGCCTGAAAGCGCGTTACGCCATCCTGCTGGTCGAACATGACATGCAGGCGGTTTTCGCGCTGGCGGATCGGATTTCGGTGCTCGCTGAAGGTCGCATCATTGCAAGTGGCAGTACCGCCGAAATTCGCGCCAGCGCCGAAGTGCGCGCCGCCTATCTGGGCGAAGAAGAAGTGCCATGCTGACGCTTGAAGCCGTGGTCGCCGGCTATGGCGAAAGCCAGGTGCTGAACGGCATCAGCTTTGGCGTGGGCGCGGGGCAGGTGGTGACGTTGCTCGGCCGAAATGGCATGGGAAAGACCACCACGGTGCGCGCCATTATGGGCCTGATCCGGCCGAGTGCCGGGCTTATCCGCTTTGATGGTCAGGAGATCACAGGTGGCGCCCCCTATCGCATCGCGCAGCGTGGCATTGGCCTGGTGCCAGAGGGACGCCAGATTTTCCCGACGCTGAGCGTTGAAGAAAATCTTGTTGCCACCGCCGCCAATCGCGCGGGCGGTGCGCCGCGTTGGGATTTGCCGGCGATCTACACGCTCTTCCCGCGCCTCGCCGAACGGCGCCGCCAATCCGGCGCGAAGCTTTCGGGTGGAGAGCAGCAAATGCTCGCGATTGGCCGCGCGCTGATGACCAATCCGCGCTTGCTGGTGCTGGATGAAGCGACCGAGGGTCTGGCGCCGCTCATCCGCGCCGAAATCTGGCAGGTCTTGGCGAAGCTGCGCGCCGAGGGCCAGGCGATCCTGTTGATTGACAAAAACCTGGCCGCGGTGATGCGCCTGGCCGATTGGCATGTGGTGATCGAAAAAGGCCGCGTGGTCTGGCAGGGCGATAGCGCGGCACTCGCCGCCGCGCCCCAAATTCGCGATAATTATTTGCATGTCTGAAACAGGGAGCCTCAGAAAATGAGCATGACAGCAGGTGTGACCCTAGCCGGCACCGGTGAGGGTGGAGTGGTCTGGTCCATCCTTGGGCAGACTTACAAACCCGTGGCGCATAGCGAAAGCTGTTTCGCTTTCGACACACTCTTCCCGCCCGGCACCTTCGTGCCGCCGCATATCCACACGAATCAGGATGAATTCATCCGCGTGCTGGAAGGGCAGTTTGATCTTTTCCTGGATGGCCAGGCCGCTACCGCCAAGGCCGGCGATTTGATCCGCCTGCCGATGGGTATCGCCCATGGCATCTTCAACAAAACCGAAGTACCGGTGCGCGCGCTATTGTGGGTGAGCCCCGCGCGTGGGCTCTACACGCTATTCACCCGCATCCATAACGTGCCGGACCCAGCCGAAGTGGTGCGTATTGCGGCGGAGCATGAAGTGAATTTCCTGCCCCCGCCGGGCTGAATTCAGCGCTTCTTCTTGCGCGTCTTCTGTTCTTCCAGGAAGGCGCGCATCATGCGCCTCGGTTCATCCCCGTTCCAGGATGCCGCGAAGGCCGAGATACCAGCGGCGATGGCCTCACTGATCGGGCGATCTTCCCATTGCCGGATCAGCGCCTTCTGCGCGCGAATGGCCTTTGGCCCCCCAGCCAGCAGATTTCCGATCCAGGCTTCGATGCGCGTATCAATGCGTTCGCGATGCGCCACTTCTTCCAGTAGCCCCCAGGAAAGTGCATCAGCGGCCGAGATTGTCTCAGCCAGCAGCAGCAAACGCCTGGTGCGACCCCAGCCGATCAAGCCTGGCAATAGTGCTGCCTCCACGACAGAAGGAATGCCAACGCGCACTTCCGGCATGCCGAATTTCGCATCCCGCACGGCAATGCGCATATCGCAAGCGGCGGCCACTTCCAGCCCAGCGCCCAAGCACCAGCCATTGATGCGCGCAATCACCGGCACGGGCAGGTCGCGGATGGCAGCGCAAATGCCATGGACGCGGCGGATGAAGGCTTCAGCTTCTGCCGGCGTTTCCAAAGCCGCCATGGCGGCGATATCAGCGCCGCCGATGAAGGCGCGTTCGCCTTCGCCTGTCAGCACCGCCGCGCGCAGGTCAGGGTGCTTTGCAAGATCGCGCAGCGCCGTAATCGCTTCATCCAATAGCGCTGCGTTCAGCGTATTCAGCTTGGCATCATTCGCAACCGTCAGCCGCGCCACACCGCGCGCATCCACAACAACATCAAATTTTCCACTCATATTTGTTTTCCTGAAGCAAATCCGGCCATTTGCGCATAGCCACCGGCAATGGCGGCAAGTTCTTCGTGCGAAATCACATCTTCCAGCTGCGCAAAACCATCTGGCGCGCGCGCGCTGACTTCATCCACCACACGTTCAGGACCGCCCTTGCGATTGGCGCGCACAATCTCGGCCGTCTTCGGCACGCGTTCCGCCGCATAAGCCGCAAGTGCCGCTTCCGGCGCCTGTGAGGCGAGCAAATCCGCAAGGCACCTAGCATCCAGCACCGCTTGGGATGCGCCATTCGATCCCACTGGATACATGGGATGCGCAGCATCACCCATCAGCGTCACGCGGTCTTGCGTCCAGAAGGGCAAGGGGTCGCGGTCGCACATCGGGTATTCCCAGAATTCTGTCGTGGCCCGCACCAGCGCTGCGACATCCAGAAAGGGAATGCGAAACCGCGCGACATGCGGGAGCACTTCATCAAGCTGGCCGGGGCGTGACCAATCTTCGCGCCGTGGTGGAGGTTTGCTGGCGTCACCAATCTGCGCGCAAACGACCCAATTGGTCAGTCGCGTTGTGGCAGAAGCGCCAGGGGCGATTGGGTAAAGCACCAGCTTTTCCTTCATATCGCCGGCGACAATCATGGTGTCGCCACCTTCAAAGGCGGGCCATTCCACCGCGCCGCGCCACATCTGAATGCCATTCCAGCGAATGCCGCCATCATCCGGATGCAGCGCGGTACGAATGGCGGAATGAATGCCATCAGCGCCAATCAGCACATCACCGGAAAGGCCGCGGCCATCGGCCAGATGCGCGGTGATGCCATTTGCGTTTTGTGTGAAATTTTGCAGCCGTGCATTGCGAAGCAAAGCGCCATTCGGCAAACGTGCTTCTGCTGCCTGCCACAGCACCTGGTGCAAATGCCCGCGATGGATGGAAAATTGCGGTACCTCATGCCCCGCCCAAAGACCGCGCGGTTCCTTCCAGATTTCCTGGCCAAAGCGATTCAAATAGCGCAATTCACGTGTGCGAATGCCAACGCTATCCAGCGCCGGCAGTAGATCAAGCGCGGCCAATTCGCGGATGGCGTGGGGCAGAGTGTTGATGCCCACACCAAGCGGCTTCACCGCTGGCGCTGCTTCCAACACCGTGCAAGCAATGCCGCGCTGATGCAGCATAAGCGCGAGCGCCAAGCCCCCAACACCCCCGCCCGCGATCAGCACATGCACCGGTGCCACCATTACGCCGGCAGCGTTACAGCAATGCGCCCAACGGGCTTGCCATTGCTATCTGCGATATCGCCTTCAACCGCCTGCACCAGCGCTGCCGTGGTGGCTGCATCCAGCAAGCCAAGCCGACCAAGCAATGCCGCGAAAACCCCCATCTTGGCGCGCGATGCACCATCGGCGAGTTTCACCGCAATCCCCAAACCCTGTTCCGGCACGAAGCCCACCACAAAACCCTCCGCGCCGCCTTTCAGCAGCACACGGCCATTGGTCGCCCGCACAATACGGCTGGTCGCCTGATCACGGCCGGAAAGATGATCCGGATACTTGGCAATGGCTGCCTGCAATCTTTCAATCGCGATGCGCCGCGCGGGGCTTGCCACCTTGCGCGCCGCCCAGCGTGCCGCGGCCTGCGCCATGGCTTCCATGGAAAGCGCCAAGGCGGGCAAGCCACAGCCATCAACGCCGGCCTGCAAACGCCCCGCATCACTGCCGAGCAATTCCGACAGGATTTCCAGATAAAGCTTCTGCGTCGGATGCGCAGGGTCACCATAACCCGCGACTGGTGCGCCGAGCTTCTGCGCCACACTTAGAAAACCGCAATGCTTGCCGGAACAATTATGGTAGATACGCGAGCGGTCGCCGCCAGTACGATAAATCTTCGCCTGATCCGCGGTCGCGCGCGGCATATCCGGCCCACACACCAGCGCGGATTCGGAAAGCCCCATGCGCGACAGCCAATCGCGCACCAGCGTTACCTGGAAGTCCTCGGCACTATGGGAGGCACAGGAAAGGGCAAGGTGTTCTTCGCCGAGCCCCAAAGCATCCGCCGCACCGGTTTCCACCAGCGCCACCGCTTGATAAGGCTTCAGTGAGGATCGCGGGAAGGTGACGAAAGCAGGATCACCCATCGCCAGCACCTGGCGCCCGTTGCTGTCCATCACCACGGCGATGCCGTGATGAATGCTTTCCACCGCCGGGCCGCGATGGATTTCTGCCAATTGCACAAAGGGGCTTTGCATCATCATTGCCTTGTCACAGCCACGCGGGCTTCAGAAGTCTTCCAGCACAACCTTGCCGATCATGCCGCCGCTTTGCACCAGCGCATGCGCTTGCGTCAGATTGGCCGCGGTTATCTTGCCTAAGTTTCGCGTCATGGTGCCGCGCATCCGCCCGGCTTCGATGAGCCCCGCAACCTCATTCAACAGCCGGTGCTGCTCAATCATGTCGGGCGTATTGAACAAGGGCCGCGTGAACATCAGCTGCCAATGGATTGAAACCGATTTGCGCATCACATCGCGCGCATCCACCGGCGCCTGGCTTTCAATCAGCAGAATGCGGCCTTGCGGCGCCACCGCATCCACCATGGCTGCCCAATTCTTCGCGGTGGTATTGGCGGAATAGATGTAATTGGCGCCACGCAAGCCAAGCGCCTTCATCTGCGCTGCGATATCGCCGTGATGATCCACCACGTGATGCGCGCCCAGATCACGGCACCATTGCACGCTTTCCGCGCGCGATGCGGTGGCTACCACGGTCATTCCCGTCAGCGCACGCGCCATCTGGATCACCATGGACCCCACACCGCCCGCACCAGCAATCACCAGAAGGGTCTGCCCCTGCGCACCACCTTGCGGCACACCAAGGCGATCAAACAAGCCTTCCCAGGCCGTAATCGCGGTCAGCGGCACGGCGGCGGCTTCGGGGAAGGTCAGGTTCCGTGGCTTCCGCCCAACAATGCGTTCATCCACCAGATGCAACTCAGCATTGGTGCCGGAACGATTGATTACGCCGGCGTAGAATACTTCATCGCCTGGGCGAAACAGCGTGCAATCAGGCCCAATTGCGCGCACCACGCCAGCGCCATCAAAGCCTAAAATGCGCGGTGCCTCACCGGGGTCATCGCGCTGGCGCACCTTGGTATCCACCGGGTTCACCGATACCGCGTGGATTTCCACCAGCATGTCGCGCCCGGTTGGCGCGGCGGGGGCCGCGATGTCCAGATCAATCAGCGCATCCGCCTGATCAATCGGTAGGCATTTCTGGTATCCAACGGCTTTCATGGCAACTCTCAATCCTTGTTCTTCTCAACCGACACGCAGCAATGCCGGGCCTTCTTCGCGTAGCCAGGCTTCTGCCTCATCCCGATGCGGGGCCAGCGCTGCCACATGCGCCCAGAAGCGCGGAGAATGGTTCAGCTCACGCAGATGCGCGACCTCATGCGCTACCACATAATCCAGCACCGCATCCGGCGCCATGACCAGCCGCCAGGAAAAGGCGAGCGTGCCATCCGGCGCGCAAGACCCCCAGCGGCTTTGCGTATCCTTCACGCGAATGGCCTTGATGGCGACACCAAGCTTATCAGCATGGATCGCGGCCAGGGGAATGATGCGCCGCTTTGCCTCACTGCGCAGAAAATCGCGCAAGCGTCGGGGCAGGAATTCCGCCGCACCAGTCACGATGATGGCGCCATTTTCCACAAAAGCGCCGCCACGCCGTGATGGATCATGCAGCACGGGATGCGGCAGACCGCCCAGGGGCACCGCGGCGCCATGCGCCAAAGATATGCTCGGCGCCAAGGCCTTGATGCGCTTCAGCACCCAGGCGGCATGGGCGGTGAGAAGTTCCAGCCCCGCGCGTCGGCTCGCGCGCATTGGTAGTGTCACCACCACATCGCCTGCGCGTGGATCAATGCGCAAACTGACCGAACGCGCACGCTCCGAACGCCGCCACCGCACCGGGCAAAGTTCCGGCGGACCCAGCAGGCCAGGGCGAAGCGGCACCATTTCCGAATCGGGCAGGGACATCACCGCAGAATGCCTTCAGAAGGCTTCAATTTTCAACCGCTTGACACTCAAGCGGTTTCACGCGCGAGTGTTGGCATGCGTTTCGCCCTCAGCGCCATCCTGCCCCTTTTCCTGCTTGGCACCATTTGGGGCGCCACGCCGATTTTCGTGAAGACATTGGGTGGCATGGGCTGGCCGCCTTTGATGATTGCGCTTGGCGCTTCGGGGTTCAGCGCCATCATCCTATTGGGTATCTGCTTCGCGCGACGCGAAATCCCGGCGCTGAAGCGGCCCTATCTGATCCATTACGGCGTATCGGGGCTGACAGGGCTTGTGCTGTCCAACCTGTTTGGCTTCACAAGTTTGCAGCATATACCTGCAGGGTTCTTTTCCCTGCTGATCCCGCTTTCGCCCATGCTGACGGTGGTCGGCGCCATGCTGCTTAGGATGGAAAAAGTATCCTGGCGGCGCATTGGCGGCAGCATTTTGGGGTTGGTTGGCATTGGCCTTGCCATGGCGCCAGGCGCCGCGCTGCCAGACCCGGAGGCGCTGCCCTGGGCATTGCTCGCGGCCTGCACGCCGGTTTGGTATGCGGTTGCGAATATCGCGGGCGTGAAGCTTGCGCCGCGCGGTGCAGCGCCCTTGGCGCTGGCGGCGGGCACTTGCGCTGCGGCGGCGCTGATGATGGCGGTGATTGCGTTCTCAACCGGGCAGATACGCGCCGTTGATTCAGCGGGGCTGCCGATCACCATGACGCAAGGCGTGCTGCTCGCGCTCGCTTATCTGATCTATTTCCGATCACTCTCCACACAAGGCGGCGTTGTGACATCGCAAGTGGGATATATCGTCACCATCACTGGGCTGATCTGGGGTTTCGCGATTTTTGGCGAGGTGCCGGGCTGGCTGACGATCCCCGCCGCGGCTTTAGTGTTCATCGGGCTTGCGTTGGTCACGCTGCCCGGTAAGAAAATCACCCAATCAGGTGCTTGAGTTCCGTTTCCACGAAGGACAGCGGCGCGGTACCGGCATTCACCACATTATGCTCAACACCGGCAGCGCGCGCATAAGCCACGCCGGCAGTTAATGAGGCCGTCGCGGTCTCACCACCTGGCAATTCCAGAAGAAGACTGCCATCCGTCACCGGCACCACGACATAAGCCATGCCGTGGCGATGCCAGCCGGTTTCCGCGCCGGATTCAAAATCCCAGCGCGTCACACGCACATTGGCATCATCAATCTGGATGGTCGCCACCGCCGGCGGGCGGCAGCGCAGCGGTTCCTTCACGGCGCTATTCCGCTGCCTTGGCGGGCGAAAGGCCGGGCAGAGGCAGCGCCCCCGCCGCACCCCAGGCAGACCAAACCGCTTCGGCTTGCGCCGCATTCAACGGCAGATGCGGCGGGCGAATGCTGCGCCAGCCGGCATCGCCCGTGCTGCGGGCAATAATCTCACGCAGGCCCGGAATCAGCGGCACGGAAGTCGCGGCCTTGCGCGTGGCATTCAATACGGCCTGCGCCGCATCAGCCTTAGCACCTGTGCGATTGGCATAGACAATGCCACCCCAATGGG
>JBILPX010000370.1:0-3026 GCA_044373565.1 Roseomonas sp. | reverse complement strand
AAAGGAAGAATTGGCCAAGGGCCGCACGGCGGTTCAACCGCCCGGTGCCAAGGCTTCCGGCGCGGACTGACTTAACCCATGCGCGTGATCGGCCTCGCCGGCTGGAGCGGGGCCGGCAAGACAACATTGATGGTGAAACTGATCCCCTGCCTTGACGGGCGTGGGATTGGTGTTTCCACGCTGAAGCATGCGCATCATCGTTTTGATGTGGATGTGCCGGGCAAGGATTCCTGGCAGCACCGGCAGGCCGGCGCGCAGCAGGTGATGGTGGCGTCTGGCGCGCGTTGGGCGCTGATGACGGAATTGCGCAGCGCAGCCGAACCGCGCCTGCCGGAATTGCTGGCGCGAATGGACCGCGTTGATCTGGTGATTGTGGAAGGTTTTAAGCGGGACGCGCATCCGAAGCTGGAAGTGCATCGCGCCGCCAATGCCAAGCCCTGGATGCACCCTGATATGCCCGGCATTGTCGCGGTGGCATCCGATACACCACCCCCTTATGATCTGCCCCGCGCCGGGTTGGATGAGGTGGAAGCCATTGCTGACCTGGTGCTGGCGCTGGCCCGGCCCATCAAGGACATTCCCTGGACGGAGGGGTAATGGCGCAGCTTTCGGATGATTGCTTCGCCTTTGGCGGCGCGCTGATGGCGGTGGAAGAAGCCCAGGCCCTGATCCTGGAACGCATTCCGCCCGCCACTGGTGAGGAATCCGTGCCGCTGGCCGAAGCGCGCGGGCGCGTACTGGCCGCTCCCCTCATAGCGCCCTTGCCCTTGCCGCCCTTTTTCAACGCCGCCGTGGATGGCTGGGCCTTTCGCCATGCGGATTTGACGCCGGGGGCAGAGACCGAGCTGACCGAGGTTGGCCGCATCGCCGCTGGGCAGGCCGCGCCGCGCGCCTTGGCCGCTGGTGAAGCCATGCGCGTTTTCACCGGCGCCCCCATGCCCCCCGGCGCCGATACCGCTGTGATGCAGGAAGATGTGCGCTGGGTTGGTGCGGCGATTTTCATCCCCCCCGGCCTCAAGCCCGGCGCCAATGCGCGGCCCGCTGGTGAGGATATCACCAAGGGCGCGCTGGCGCTGCTCGAGGGCAAAATTCTCGGCCCGGCCGAGATTGGCTTGGCGGCGGCGTTGGGTCAGGCACGGCTAGCGGTGCGCCCGCGCCTCAAAGTGGGGGTGTTTTCAACCGGGGATGAATTAGCGAGCCCCGGCAGCACGCTCGGCCCCGCGCAAAGCTATGACAGCAACCGCTTCACGCTGCTGGCGCTGTTGGCCGCGCTGCCGGTTGAAGCGCATGATCTTGGCATCCTGCCCGATGACCGCGCTGCGACGGAAGCCGCGCTACAACGCGCCGCCGCCAGCCATGATCTGCTGCTGACCAGCGGCGGGGTTTCCACCG
The DNA here is from genome assembly GCA_044373565.1 of Roseomonas sp. GTDB lineage: Bacteria > Pseudomonadota > Alphaproteobacteria > Acetobacterales > Acetobacteraceae > Neoroseomonas. Next base: position 1,634 of record JBILPX010000370.1, on the reverse strand, counting down.
GTGAGGAAGACCATGTGCGCGCCGCGATTGAAGCAGGCGGGCGGCTGGTGTTTTGGCGCTTGGCAGTGAAACCAGGCCGGCCAGCGGCCATGGGCCTGGTGGGCGGCACACCGGTGCTGGGCCTGCCGGGCAATCCTGTGGCCGCTGTTGTGACGTTTCTGCATCTGGCGCGGCCCTTAGTGCTGCGACTGGCCGGCGCCCTGCCGGAAGCCCTGCCGCGCTTCGTGGCGGAGGCGGATTTCAGCTACCGCAAGAAGGCCGGGCGGCGTGAATATGTGCGCGTCAGCCTGCATGCCACGGGCGGCCTGCCGCGCGCACAAAAATTTGCGCGAGAAGGGGCCGGCTTGCTCACATCCCTCACGCAATCCGATGCCTTTGTGGAATTGGGCGAGGAGATTACGGCGGTAAGCCCTGGTGATCGCGTGACAGTCCTACCCTTCGGCGCGATATTCTGACATTTCGCGCCTTGACGCATCGCCCCGCTGGTGATGCCTTGCGTATCAGAACAAGGAAACAGCCATCATGGACCATAACTCTTTGCCCTTCGCCCCCACCGAAGAAACGCGCATGCTTCAAGACCTGGTTGCGCGCTTCGTGGATAAGGAACTTATCCCGCTGGAGCCCGCGATTCTGAAGCGCGAAGCCGAAGGCAAGGGCTTTAAGCTTTCGGAAGAAGAAGAAACGCGGCTTTTGGCGCGCTGCAAGGAATTGGGCCTTTGGGGCCTTGATGTGCCGGAGGAATTCGGCGGTGCCAATCTATCACTAAGCGCGCTCGCCGCCGCTGAGGAAGAGCTGGGCCGCGCCTGCGTGCCCTTCGTCATCCCGCCCGATAGCCCCAATTTGCACATGATGCTCTCGGTCGCCAATTCCATGCAGCGGGAGAGGTATCTGGCGCCTTACGCTGAGGGCACAGCGCGTTCCGCCATGGCCATTTCCGAACCCGGCGCGGGCGGCGACCCCGCGGGCATGACGACCCGCGCGGTGAAGGATGGCAATGATTGGGTCATCAATGGCCGCAAGATTTGGGTCAGCAATGTGCCGCGCGCGGATTTCATCATCCTCATGGTGCGCACCGGCGATGGTAAGCGCCAGGAAGGCGTCACGGCCTTCATCGTGGAAAAGGGCACGCCCGGCTTCATCATTGAACGCGAAATTTCCATGATCGGCGGGCGCAAGACCTATGAATTGGTGTTTGAAGATTGCCGCGTGCCGGAATCCCAGGTGCTCGGCGAATTGGGCCGCGGTTATGCGCCCATGCAGTTGCGCCTGAATGTCCGCCGCCTGCAAATGGGCGCGCGTTGCGTGGGCATGACACGCCGTGCTTTGGACATGATGGCTGATCAGGCGCGCAACCGCGTGACCTTTGGCGTAAGGCTGGCTGATCGGCAGGCCATTCAATGGTGGGTGGCGGAAGCCGCGACACGCATGCATGCCTGCAAGCTGATGGTGGCCGACCTTGCTGCGAAGCTTGATGCGGGAGCCGATGTGCGCATGGAAGCTTCCATGCTGAAGGTCGAAGGCACCGAAATGGCGCAGGATATTCTGGACCAAGCCATGCAGACCTTCGGCGCCATGGGCGTGACCAAGGAGCTACCGCTGCAATTGATGCACCAGCAGGTGCGCCTGATGCGCGT
>JBILPX010000369.1:0-3029 GCA_044373565.1 Roseomonas sp. | reverse complement strand
TCAGCGACGGCGCGGCAGCAGGGCCTGCACGTCAGCGGCCATGCGCTGAAGCGTTGCATCCGCTTCCGCCCGCTTCCCGACGACATTCTGAAGGTGGTCATTGATAACATCGGTGATCCGAAGCGCATTCTGGCCAGGGAAGGCATACCAGCCAGTGATGGAATCGGCCTGCCGGAAGGTGGTGAGGTGGTTGGGGTTCTCGCGATAGAAGCGCCCCAGCATTTCCTCGCGTGCGGCCGGGATGGTGGTGGCCGGCATATAACCGGTGTGGTTCACCATCATGGTGCCGCCAATGGGACCGGTTGCGAATTTGATGAATTCCCACGCCGCGCGCTGCTTCTGCGCATCACGCGTGAACATCATGGCCACGTTCCCGCCTGCTGGAACTCGTCCATTCGGTGCGGAAAGCGGATAGCGCCCAGTCAGCAATGGGAAGCGTCCGCCAATTTCGCGATTATAGCGGCCAAGCTGTGCCGTTGACTGCATGGAAATGCCGAGGCGCCCGGAAAAGAAATCAGTGAACATGGTGGCCGGGCGAATATCCGGCATCCGCCCTTCATCAACAAAGCGGCGCAAGGTACGGATGGCGCGGAGCCCCGGTTCTTGATTGAAGGCTACCTGCGTTTCTTCTGGATTGAGCATGGTGCCACCATGGCTGAAGACCAGGCCTTGCCAGGACCAATTGCCGGTGATTGTCCAATCGAAGAACATGCCGGTGGTATTGTCACCAAGGCCCGCGATGGCGCGCGAAAGATTGATCACCTCTTCCCAGCTTGAAGGCGGACGCGCAGGATCACCACCCGCGCGGCGCATCAGATCAACATTGTAATAAAGGATCGGGGTAGAAAGCGCGAAGCCGATCCCGGTTTGCTTGCCGCCAACCTGGCCGAGAGACAGCAGCGTCTCCGAGTAGCCCTGCTCCGCAATCTTTGAATCAGCCGTCATGAAAGGGCGCAGATCCACCGGAATGTCGCGCTCCAGCAGCGTGCGCTGCCGATTGAGGCCGTGAAAGGCAACATCTGGCAGCGAACGCGTGATGGCATCACGCAAATTGCGCTGCATGATTTCCTCATAGCCCTGTTCCGGCGCGCGCCAATTGACGCGAATATTCGGATTCTGCTTGGAAAACTCCGTGGACACATCTTCCATCAGGCCCCTGAAGAGTTCCGGAATGGAATACTGTGCCGTGAGCTCCACAACATTGGATTGGGCGCGCGCGTAAAGCGGGGCAGCAAGCCCAGCCGCGGTGCCAAGAAGCATGTGCCTACGGTTGATCATGATATTTCTCCTAAGGGGTTGGGGTGTCATTTGATGCCTGTCATTGTCACGCCTTCGACAAAGGCGCGTTGGGCAAGAAGAAAGGCCAGCACCAAGGGGGCGGTGACAGCAGTTGCCGCCGCCATCAGGGGGCCGAAGGAAGTGCCAGCTTCCGCATTCGAAAAGAAGGCGATGCCAAGCGGTGGTGTCATCAAGGCTTCATCTTGGACCACCAGGAATGGCCAGAAGAATTCATTCCAATTCCAGATGAAGGAAAGGCAGGCAAAAGCTGTCAGTGCTGGCATCGCTGTTGGCAGCATGATGCGCCAGACAATGGCAAACTCGCCAAGGCCATCCATCCGCGCCGCCGCAATCAGGTCATTTGGTACGGTGCGGAAGAATTGCCGCATCATGAAAATGCCAAAGACGCTGATGGTGGAGGGCAGTATGATGCCGGCATAGGTGTTCAGAAGGTCTAGCTGCCACATGGCGATGTAAAGCGGTATCGCCGGCACTTGAGGTGGAATGAGAAGTGCCAGCACCACCAAGGTGAAACAGGTTTCCCGCCCAGCGAAGCGCAGCTTGGCCAGCGCATAGGCCATGGGAAGCGCGGTAAGCGCTTGCATCACAAAGATGCAAAATGTCACCAGAAACCCGTTCAGAATAAAGCGCGCCAACGGCACCCGGGTGAAGGCGGCCGTATAGTTCTCCACTGCATACCATTGCTGCGGCAGAAGGGTGAATTGAGGCGCAAAGACCTCCCCTGGTGGCTTGAAGGAAATGGAAATCATCAGCACGAAGGGGGCAAGCATGACGCCGGCGCCAAGAATAAGAAGCGCATGACGCACGAGTATATTCATACGCTCAGCCATAATGCGCACGCCGATCGAGAGCGAAGGTCTGAAGCATGGTGAGGCAGAGCGTCAGGATCAGGAAAATAACGGTAATTGCGGCCCCATAGCTTGACCGCAGGAAGGTGAAGCCCTGTTGAACCATGGTGTAAAGCAGCACTTCGGTCGCCTTGGACGGCCCGCCTTCAGTGAGCACAGCGACTGTATCAAAGACCTGAAAGCTGCGGATAGCCGTGATGGCCACAACAAAAACAAGTGACGGACCAAGCATGGGCCAAGTCACGCGACGAAAGCGTTCCCAGGCGCCATCAGCACCATCCATGCCAAGCGCCTCATAAAGGTCTTTCGGGATTGCCTTCAGCCCTGCCATGAAAAGGATCATCGCAAGGCCAAGATTCTGCCAGACGCCAATCGCAATCAGGGCGAAAAGCGCCGTATCAGGATTTTGCAACCAATCAGCCGTGGGCAGGCCCAGCGCGCGGAAAAGCTGATTGATGAAACCAACGGTCGGGTGGAACATGAATTCCCAGACCAACGCCATGGCGAGCAGCGTTGACGCGACCGGCAAAAAGAATGCAGCGCGGTAGAAGGCCTTACCGTGGCTGACACTTTCGATCAGCAGGGCGGCAAGAAGGCCAAGAAGCACCGTGGCAGGAACTGAAATGCCCACATAGATGATGGTATTCTTGAGCGAGATCCAGAACACCCGATCGCCCCACAGCTCAGTGTAGTTATCGAGTCCTGCCCACCGAAGGCTTGCCTCGCCAAAATTCCAATCCGTGAAGGAAAGCAGCACAACGGAAACCGCGGGGCCAAGCAACATTGCCCACATCAGTAGAAAGGCGGGCAAGCTTAGCAGATAGGCAGTCAAGGCTTCCGCCCGCAACAGCCGCGCTGAAGGACCGGCGCTACGCATGAACA
>JBILPX010000095.1:0-9811 GCA_044373565.1 Roseomonas sp. | reverse complement strand
CATGCCCCAAGCTGCCGGCGCACCAACCATGCTCTCTGCCAAGGCAGGTACCGTGAGCACCAAACCCATAGCCACCGCCGCCACGCCGGCCACAAGCCGGCCCAGGCCGAATGCGCGGCACTTTGCCATAAAAACCTTCATCAACCCATCCCTTATCGGTCGTGAAAACCACGCCGTTTCAAGATATTAACCCTCAGAATACCAAGGGCCTAAGCCCGAGGGTCTCAATTTTCAGCGGAACATAATCGGCGCTCCCGCACCGCACAAGGGCGGTAATGCACAAAAGCGGGATAATCCGCGCCGAGCCGGCTCAGGCCTCGCCCTCGGCGGCTTCTTCCTCGCTGATGTGGTCAACCATATCGGCCAGCATGGACCGGATATGCTCATCACCCACCACGTAAAAAACCTGCCGCCCGCGCCGATCCGCTTGTAACAATCGCGCCGCCCGCAAAAGCCGCAAATGATGCGAGACGAGGGAGGCGGAAATACCCAGCTTTTCCGCCATTTCATTCACCGCCGCCGGTGCGTCCCGGCAGGCGAGGATGATCTTGAGGCGCGTCGGGTCGCTCATCAGCCGAAAAATTTCGGCCAATTCCACTACCATATCATCGCCAATCCGAAAGCGCCCGCGCATGGGATCACCGCCCCTGTTCCATGTGCAACATGGCGCTGAGGCCTTGGGTTGGGCAAGGCCGCCCCCATAAAAGGGCTTGACGGCGGGGGCCGCAGGGCCAAGATAATCCACAGAATAAGTGTCTGAAAAACAAGGAATATATGCAGAAGTGAACAGGTGTTCAGCCATTACACGCCGCAGCCTCGGGCTTTTTGCGCTGACGCCCATCCCCGCGCTGGCCCAGAACCGCCCCCAGCCGCGCGCGCTGGCGACCGTTGGCATGGTGGGCGATCTGCTGCGTGACATTGGCGGCGACCGCATCCGGGCGGAAACCCTGATCAATGAGGGGGTGGACCCGCATCTGTTCCGCCCCACGCGCGCCGATATCGCCCGCTTGCTGGCCGCCGATATCCTATTCGCCAATGGCCATCGGCTGGAAGGCCGCATGGGCGATGTGCTGGCGCGCGCTGCCGCCAATGGCAAGCCGGTGGTGTTGGTGGCGGAAAGCCTGCCGCGCTCAAAACTGCGCGCCAATCCTGACTACCCGGACGCCGCCGACCCGCATGTCTGGATGGACCCGGTGCTTTGGGCTGAGGCCGCGGGCAGTATCGCCGAAGGCCTTGCCCGCCTGATCCCTGATCAACCCAGCGTCTTTGCCGCCAACCTTGCCGCGCTTCGCACCCGGCTTGCCGCCTTGCATGATTATGGCGCGCGAGCGATGGCGAGCATTCCGCCGCGCCAGCGCCTGTTGGTCACGGCGCATGATGCTTTCGGCTATTTCGCCGCGCGTTATGGGTTGGAAGTGGACAGCATTCAGGGGCTTTCCACCGAATCGGAAGCCAATCTGGCGCGCATTGAAGCGCTGGTGCGCGGCCTGGTTGAAAGGCGCATCCCGGCGGTCTTTGCCGAAAGCTCGGTTCCTGATCGCGCGGTGCGCGCTTTGATTGAAGGGGCCGGCGCGCGCGGCCAGCGCGTGGCCTTGGGCGGCACGCTGTTTTCCGATTCCATGGGCAAGCCCGGCACTTATGAAGGCACCTATCACGGCATGCTGGACCACAACTTCACCACCATTGCCCGCGCCTTGGGTGGCGAGGCGCCGGCACGCGGCATGCTCGGCAGGCTCAGCACTTCATGAGCCAGAGTACGACAACGCCAGCGCCCCTCGCCATCACGCACCTGACCGTCGCTTATGGCGATAAGACGGTGCTGTGGGACATTACCTGGCAAGCCACGCCGGGGCTGACGGCGATTGTGGGACCAAATGGCGCGGGCAAATCCACGCTGCTGCGCGCTGCCCTTGGGTTGATCCCCAGCATCGCCGGTGAGGCGCGGTTTTTTGGCCGTGGGCTGGATGAAGTGCGCAACCGGGTCGGCTATCTACCGCAGCGCGCTTCGGTGGATTGGGATTTTCCGGCAACCGCGCTCGATGTCGTGTGCATGTCGCGCTATCCGCGCATGCGCTGGTGGGGCCGCGTGCCGAAGGCCGAACGGGAAGCAGCGCGCGGCGCGCTGGATCAGGTGGGGTTGGCTGATCTTGCTGATCGGCAAATCGGGCGTTTGTCGGGCGGGCAACAGCAGCGCGTGTTTTTGGCGCGTGCGCTGGCGCAGGATGCTGACCTATACCTGATGGATGAACCCTTCGCCGCAGTTGATGCCGCAACGGAACAGGCAATTATCGCCGTGCTGCGCCGTGTTGTTGCGCAAGGCCGCAGCGTGATCGCCGTGCATCATGATCTTTCAACCGTGCCATCCTATTTCGATCAGGTGTTGCTGCTGAATGGCCGCGCGGTCGCCGCCGGCGCTGTGAAATCCGCTTTCACGCCGGATGCGATTGCGCGCGCCTATGGCGGGCGGCTGAATGTGCTGGAACAGGCCGTCGCGGAAGGCGGCTTGCAGTGATCCTTGGCTATAACACGCTGGTGGTTTTGGCGGGTTGCGCCTTGCTTGGGCTTGCTTGTGGCACGGTCGGCGCTTTCGCGCTGCTGCGCGGACGCGCGCTGATGGCCGATGCGGTGGGCCATGCCGCTTTGCCTGGCGTGGTCTTGGCAGCGATGATTGTCGCCACACTTGGCGGCAATCCGCGTGCGCTGCCGCCCTTGCTGGCGGGGGCGCTAGTGGCGGGCGTGCTGGGCGTGCTCGCCGTGCAAACGCTGACGCGCGGCGGACGCATTCGCGAAGACGCCGCCATCGCGATTGTGTTGTCGAGCTTTTATGCTCTCGGCGTCGCCCTGCTGTCGCATGTGCAGACCATGCCGCAGGCAGCGCAGGCGGGGCTTGGCAAATTCATCCTGGGCCAGGCAGCGGCGATGCGCGCGGAAGATGCGCTTTGGGCTGGCGGCATTGCGGCGTTCTGCGTGCTGATTTGCCTGGTGCTGTTTCAACGCCTGCGCGCCGCGTGTTTTGACCCTGACTATGCCCGCGTCATGGGGCTTTCGGTCGCGCGCACGGATCTGGCACTGCTTGGGCTGATTGTGATTGTCGCCGTGGCGGGCTTGCAGGCGGTGGGGCTGGTGCTGGTGGTGGCGTTGCTGATTTTGCCGGCGGCGACGGCGCGGCTGCTCACGCATCGGCTGCCAGTGCTGCTGCTGGTCTCGGCGCTGCTGGGCGCGCTGGCAGGGGCTTTGGGCGCGGCGGCTTCCGCCTTTGAACCGGAATGGCCAACCGGCGCGGCGGTGGTGCTGGCGGGCGCGATTTTCTTCACCTTGGCTTTGCTGCTGGCGCCGGAACGAGGCCTGCTCCCGGAAGCCTGGCGCCGCGCGCATCGGCGCATTGCCGCAACCGAATCGCATTTTCTGCGCGCTGCCTGGGAAGCGCAGGAAGCGGCCGGCGCTGGCCCTGGCACGGCAGGGGATCGCTGGACGCCGATTGCAGCCTTGGCAGCCGCGCGCGGCTGGACTGAAGCTTATGCGTCGCGCCTGGCGCTTTGGCTTGCGCTGCGCGGGCTGGTGGCGCGAGCGGATCGGGAAATTCACCTGACACCACGCGGCGCCGCTGCCGCACGGCGCGCCGTGCGCGCGCATCGCGCGGTGGAACTGCATCTGCTGGGCCTGGGTGCGACCGATATTGCCGGGGCGGATCGGCTGGCGGATTTGGTGGAACATGGTCTGCCGGCGGACATGGCGACACGCTTGCTGGCGGAGCCTTCCTCCCTGCCAGCCTCGCCACATGCTTTGGGGTCGGGAGCATTTTCAAGCCAAGCGGATACGCTTGGCGACTCGGAAAATGCGACAAAACAAAATTTCAGTGCTCGTCCGCTGCGCGGACGCGAAGCGGATGGGCACTGAACCGTGACTGTGACGGATTTCCTCAGGCTCGATCTGCCGGCGCTGCTCGCTGCGATTCTCGCCTGCGGGAGTTGCGGCCTGCTCGGTTCGTTTTTGTTGTTGAGGCGCGATAGTCTTTTGGGTGATGCGCTCTCCCATGCGGTGCTGCCTGGCATTATCGCAGGCTTTGCCTTGACCGGCGCGCGGGCGGGCTTGCCCATGCTGTTGGGTGCGCTGGCGGCCGCGCTTTTGGCGGTATTCCTGATTGGCCTGGTGCGGCGCGTGGCGCGGTTGGAATCGGGCGCGGCCACGGGCGCGGTATTCACCAGCTTCTTCGCGCTTGGGCTGATGCTGATGGAAGCAACCGGCGCGCGCAGCGTTGATCTTGATCTTGATTGCGTCTTGTTCGGGCAATTGGAAAGTGTGGTCTGGCTGGAAGCGCAGGGTTTTGGGTCGCTGGTTGACCCTGTGGCGCTGGCCGCCTTGCCGCGCCAATTATTTTTGCTGGCGGCGGTGGCGGTGGTGCTGGCGGGGCTGGTCGCACTGCTTTGGCGGCCTTTGCATTTGCTCTGTTTTGACCCCGATTACGCTGCCGCGATTGGCCTGCCGGCACGTGGTTTGGAATTGGCGCTGAATCTGATGGTCGCGGCAGCGGCAGTCGCCGCGTTTGAAGCGGTCGGCAGCATTCTGGTGGTGGCGATGCTGGTTTGCCCAGCGGCGGCAATACGCTTGCTGACGGATTCCTATCGCACGCAGGTGCTTGGTGGGGCGGTTCTGGGGGCAGCGCTTGGCGCCCTTGGCTACGCAGTGGCAGGGCCTTTGCCTGCGGCCTTCGGACAGTCGTTTTCGCTAAATGCAGCGGGGGTGATTGGCACGCTGGGCGGCGTGACGGTAGGTGGCGCGATGGTGCTGCGCCAATTGCGTAACGCCAGCCCTAAACCCGCGATTATTTCAGGATAATTTCCACACGCCTATTCTGCGGCTCACGCACGCCATCGGCAGTGGCGACCAAGGGCTGCGTTTCACCCAAGGCGGTGATGCTGATATCCTGGCGCGCAATGCCGCGCCTGATCAGTTCCTCCGCGACGGTTTCAGCGCGGCGGCGCGACAGCGTCATATTATACTGTGGCGTGCCAGTACGATCCGCATGCCCCGACACTTCAATGCGCGCAGGCTGGGCGCGGACCGCTTCCGCCGCTTCGCCGATAATCTGGCGCGAACGCGCGGTCAGATCAGCGCGGTTCCAGTCAAAGAAGATAAGAAAACTACGCGCCGCGACGGGTGCAGCCACGGCGGCGGGCGCAACACCGGGCGCATTGAAGGCATAGCGCAGCCCAAGCAGGAAGGATTGGTTGCGGCTTTCCGTATCCGCCTTGCCGGACAGCACCGTGGCGCCGGCGGCATTCACGTAGCTTACGGGGATGCTCGGCCCAAGGCTTTCCAAGTAACGATACTCCGCCGTCAGCGTCAGCCCCGGCACTTGGTCAATCGCAAAGCCAATGCCTACTATGCCCTGAAGCGCGAAGGCGCCGCCCGAATCATCACCGCGCAGCTGCAGGCTGCCATTGCCGGGCCGGCCATTCAGATTATCGAAGCTGGTGACAAGATACCCGGCGCCAATCCCGACATAGGGCAGGAAGGGGCCAATGCGGACCAGATCCACCAGCGCATTGCCCATGGCGCCGTAGCTATTCTGCCACCCGCCATGCGTCCCGGGGCTGGCTAGGCCAGCGGCACCATTGGCGCTATCAACCTGATTGCTGCGGTAGCTGCCTTCGAGTTCAAGCCGAATCCCATTACTGAACCCCCAGCCGAGGCTGAGCAAACCAACGCCCCCTAACTCGAACCCCAATTGGCCCCCATTAGGCTGCCCAAGCGCCGTCATGCCCTGGCTGAGGCCGCTATCCAGGCGAAATTTCGCGTCATCCAGAGAATTCACGCCAAGCGCGCCGGCCACGTAAGGCCCTTCAATGAATTGGGCGCCCGCTGGCAGGGCCCCAGCAAGGCAAAGCGTCAGGGCGGCGGCAGGCAGGATGCCTAGCAAGGCTTGAGGGAACTTCATGCGACGTAATCTAGCGACAGATTCCCAACAAAAGAAGACCTTGGCATCCCAAGCCTTAGGAATTTTGCGCCTCGTTGGCTGCCAGCGGGCCAAGCGCGGCAGCATCATCCATCCCAGCCAGCGCCCCAAGCGGCAAAAGCCGGTTCACATGGCCCATTTTCCGCCCTGGCCGAGCTTCCGCCTTGCCATAAAGATGCGGCACAATGCCTGCCAACCCTTGCAGCTCAGGCCAGGCCGCCATGCCTTCTGGCCCGATCAGGTTGCGCATCACCGCATCATGGTGACGGTCAGGCACGCCCAAGGGTAGGCCGACCACCGCGCGGATATGCTGTTCGAATTGGGAAGCGGTGCAGGCATCCATGGTCCAATGCCCGGAATTATGCGGCCTGGGGGCGATTTCATTACCAATCAGCCGACCATCGGGCAGCAGGAACATCTCCAGCGCAACCAACCCTACCAGATCAAGCCCACGCGCCACGGCGGCGACGTGTTCCCGCGCGGCAGCGGCAATTTCGGGTGCCACGCGCGCCGGCGCGAAGCTGATATCCAGAATATGGTGGCGATGGGCGTTTTCGGTTGCGTCAAACACTGCGAGCGCACCATCCGCCCCGCGCGCGGCGATGGCTGAAAGCTCCACGGTAAAGGGCACAAAGCCTTCCAGGATCAGCGGGCGCGGCGCCAATCTGGCCCAGGCTGCCGCCAGATCATCCGGGTGGCGCAATACCGCCTGGCCGCGCCCATCATAGCCAAGGCGCGTGGTCTTCAGGACGGCAGGCAGGCCAAGCTCGGCCACCGCTGCCTGCAATTCGGCCTCGGTGCGCACCGCGCGCCAGGGTGCCACGGGCACGCCAATCCCTTCCAGAAAAGCCTTTTCCTGCAAGCGATCCTGACAAATGCCAAGCGCCTTTTCGCCGGGCCGGCAGGTTACGCGGCGTGCCAGGAGTTCCACTGTCTCCGCCGGGACATTTTCGAATTCGAAGGTGACGACATCTACCTGATCGGCGAAGCGTGCCAAAGCCTCATGGTCTTCATAAGCCGCCACGGTACGGGCCGCGGCCACCTGCATGCCGGGCTCATCCGCGCCGGGGGCATAGATATGGCCGCGATAGCCAAGCCGCGCCGCCGCCATGGCAGACATGCGCCCAAGCTGCCCGCCGCCCAGAATGCCCAGCATGGCGCCAGGCGGCAGAGGGGTCATACCGGGGTCTCCGGCACACTCTCCGTTTGCGCCGCACGCCAGGCGATCAGGCGTATGGCCAGCGCTGCGTCTTCCAAAGCCAGGATCGAGGCCGCGAGCAAAGCCGCATTCACCGCCCCCGGGCGCCCAATGGCCAGTGTGCCGACCGGCACCCCCGCCGGCATCTGCACAATGGACAGCAGGCTATCCACCCCAGCCAAGGCAGCGCTTTGCACCGGCACGCCCAGCACGGGCAGATGTGTCATGGAAGCGGCCATGCCTGGCAGATGCGCCGCCCCGCCGGCGCCCGCGATGATGACCTTGAGCCCCCGCCCCGCCGCCTGTTTTGCGTATTCAAACAGCCGTTCGGGCGTGCGATGGGCGGAAACCACGCGGGTTTCATGGGTGATGCCCAGTTTTTCCAGGGTTTCAGCAGTATGGCGCAGCGTTTCCCAATCCGAACGGCTACCCATGATCACGCCAACCAGCGTTGTCTCGGCCATATCCAGCCCCCTCAGGCGATGATGTCGGGCAAAAGCTGGCTATCGAGCCAGGAGATTTCGTCCTTCAGCTTCAGCTTGCGCTTTTTCAGCCGCTGCAACTGCAATTGATCCACTGGCCCGGAATCAAGGCGCGCAATCACGGTATCCAAATCCCGATGCTCGGTGCGGAGTTCATGCAGGCGGCGGAGCAGGGCTTCTCGGTCAGCGATCATCGCGGGGCCATAGCTAGAGCGTTTTCAAGCCAAGTGACATCACTTGGCGGCTCGGAAAACGCGACCAAACGAAGGTTTAGAGCGTCTCCTATGAACGAAAGTGATCGGAAACCTCTCCAACATTTGTTGATGCATTTTTACCGAAGATTAGATTAGCATAACTGCGCTGCCCGGGACAGGGCCAACGACCCGGGTTGCATCACAGGAAAGGATGCTTCGGTATGCGCTTGGATGCTCGGATTGCTTCCCTCAATAACCGTCACGCCGCGCTCGAGCAGCAGATTTTTGAGGAAGACCACCGACCAAGGCCCGATGCTGAAACCCTATCTCGCCTCAAGCGTGAAAAGCTGAGGCTGAAGGAGGAGATGGAGCGGCTGCGCGGAAGCAAGCCGCACTAAGCATTTTCAAGCCAAGCGGAATGGCTCGGCGGCTAGGAAATTGCGACCGAACAAAGCTGTACTGCGTGTCCGCTGAGCGGACGCGAGAAGGAGATGCTCTAAAGTCAGGACTATGCCTCCGGCTTGTTCGCTTTGTAATGCTCTCTTCTGATCCAAGCAACGTCGCCGCTGTCAGACAGGAAAGCAAGTCATCGGAACCTTCGAAGGTCGCGAGCCACCTCTGGGAGGGCTCCCCTCCTGGCGTCGAGTTTGAGTTTTTGTTCCTAAATTCTATAGAGCCGCGCCTTGTTTTGGGGGAAGGCCTTGGGTTATCTAGCCCGAGACCCTTCTTGCGAATCTCGGCAATAACTGTGGCAGTAAAGTCACCACACTGTGCCCCTGCCCCATTTCCGCCAAAAGTCTCAGAATAAATTCCTATAATCCCGCTTCTTCTACGGCGACTTTCAGCTAATCACGTCAAGTTTCACCAAGTTACAGCCTTGATGCTTGTCCCCTCGAACCCAGCCGGCTTACCACACTAAGCAGAACGCAATAGCGTCACGTCTAACAGGGGGCTCTAATCGGATATGAAGACAAGTAAGCTTGTCGCGACCGCCTTTGTGGCCTTCGGTGTCATCTTGGCGTCCAATCACGCCAGTGCCAGCCAAGCAAACCCACACCCCACAGTTCAACGCCAGCAGGCGGCGAAGGCCGCTACCGCGCGGCCCGCAGTCCAGGCGCAACCAGCCCGCGCCAATGCGCAATCAGCCAATGGTCAAATAAGGTCCGTCAGGGCCAATCAAGCAGTCCAAGGGCCGCGCCGATCATCCGCGCAAGCGCAGCGTCTCGCCCTCAGCGTCCCCCCGGGCGGCATTTCTTGCGTGCCTTACGTCAGGCAAGCGACAGGTATGGCGATTCGCGGCAATGGCGGCGATTGGTGGCATAACGCCGCCGGGCTTTATGCCCGCGGTCACCGGCCGGAATCCGGCGCGATCATGGCCTTCTCTCGCACCGGCCAAATGCACGCAGGCCATGTTGCCGTGGTGCAGGAAGTGATCAGCTCCCGCGAAGTACTCATTCATCACGCCAATTGGGGTGGGCCGGGCATCCGTCGTGGTTCGATCATGTCGGATGTTTCGGTGGTCGATGTCTCCCTGCATAATGACTGGTCGTCGGTACGGGTGCAGGTCGGGCGGGATCAGGAAAGCCTCGGCCGCATCTATCCCATTCAAGGCTTCATCTATGATCGCCCAGATAATGGGTATACCCGCACTGCCTCCGCACCGCGTCCCGGCGGTCCGATATTGGCTAATGCGCGCTCTCTCCGTGCCGATGAACTGCGTGGCTTTGAAGAACTGGCCCAGGCGCCAGCGCGGTCGCGCTGAAGGGTTTAGTACGCTTCCCGTCCACATCTGTTCACCGGACGCGCACTAAATCTATATTTGGTTCCATTTTCCAAGTCGCTAAGCATGTTCAAGCTAGGTCACAAACTCATAAAGGGGATTCCTCGGACGAGCGATTTGTGATTCAAGGCCCGGGGAGGACTTTCGATGCACGCTCGCCGGTACGAACTGACAGATTTCGAGTGGTCGATCATCTCGCCG
>JBILPX010000094.1:0-9820 GCA_044373565.1 Roseomonas sp. | reverse complement strand
CGCCTCAAGCCATTCATTTTTTTGATGAGAATGGCTTCAATCCGCACGTCTATGGTTTACGCGGTGTGCGCGACCGGCAGACCTTCCAGCTGGTCTATACGCCTGACCCTAATCGCAAATTGCCAGTGCAACTCTTCACGCGTGGCTATACCTATAATCTGCTCGGCCTGATCGAGACGGATATTCACCTGATCGGCGTGACTGGCGCCCAAAGGGGTGAAGGTATCTTTCTGCTGGGCACGGACCAATTAGGCCGCGATCTATTTTCACGCATGATCGTTGCGACGCGCGTATCTCTTTTCATCGGCCTGGCCGGTGTAACGCTCAGTCTGGTGCTTGGTGTCTTGCTCGGCGGCATCTCTGGGCTTTATGGCGGCTGGGTGGATACCGTCATCCAACGCGTGATCGAGGTTCTGCGCTCCATCCCAACCATTCCGCTATGGATGGGTCTGGCCGCGGCTTTGCCGAATAGTTGGAGTACGCTGCAGGTCTATTTTGCGATCACCATCATTATTTCCTTGATCGGTTGGACAGATTTGGCACGGGTCGTCCGAGGCCGCTTTCTGGCGCTTCGCGAGGAAGATTTCGTCGTCGCTGCCGAATTGGCGGGCGCCAGCCAGGGGCGGATCATTTTTCGCCACATGCTGCCCTCCTTTCTGAGCCACGTCATTGCCGCCGTTAGTCTGGCCTTGCCTGCCATGATCGTGAGTGAAACTGCCCTGAGCTTCTTGGGCCTGGGGCTACGCCCGCCAGCCGTAAGTTGGGGGATTTTGTTGCAGGATGCGCAGAATATTCAGGTGCTCTCCGGTGCTCCATGGCTTCTTTCGGCAGCGGTACCTGTGATATTGGTAATCCTGGCCTTCAATTTCCTGGGGGACGGGCTGCGTGATGCGGCTGACCCCTATGGCTGATCAAATTGCACTCGCCGTACGCGATCTCGCGGTCCATTTTGAAATGGAGCAGGGCGTGGTGCGGGCCCTTGAAGGCGTCAGCTTCGATCTCCTTGCGGGGCGCACACTCGGTATTGTTGGGGAAAGCGGCTGCGGCAAAAGCGTTACCGCACGATCCATCCTGCGCATTTTGGATAGGCCTGGCCGAGTCGTGGGGGGTAGTATTGTCCTGGATCCCGGCAGTTCCGGAAGTACTGATGTTTTGGCTCTCGATCCCAATGCGGAACGCATGCGCGCCATTCGTGGTGGGCGCATTGGGTTGATCTTCCAAGAACCGATGACCGCGCTTTCGATTCATTATACGGTTGGCAATCAGATTATCGAAGCCGTTCGCCAGCACAGCGACCTTTCAAAGCAGGCCGCGCGCGATCGCGCCATCGAATTGCTGCGCGAAGTGGGGATTCCTCGCCCGGAATTGCGCGTTGATGCTTATCCTTTCCAGCTCAGCGGGGGGTTGCGCCAACGTGTCGGTATTGCCATGGCATTGGCAGGCGATCCCGATATCTTGATCGCTGATGAACCCACCACGGCCCTTGATGTTACGACACAGGCGCAAGTGCTAGATTTACTGCGGCGCCTGCAGGCAGAAAAAGGCATCGCCTTGATGCTGATTACCCATGATATGGGCGTGATTGCTGAAATGTGTGACGATGTCGCGGTTATGTATCTTGGCCGTATCGTCGAATATGCGCCAGTTGAAACCTTATTCGCCGCCCCGCGTCATCCTTATACGCGCGCCCTGTTGCGCGCTGTACCAACCATTCTGGCCAAGCCCCGCCAGCGCTTGGCGACCATTGGTGGTGCTGTACCGCATCCCGGCGCACGACCCGTGGGCTGCCCTTTCCATCCACGCTGCTCTGAGGTGATCGAGGGGCGCTGCACCGCTGCCGTGCCGCCCCCCATCCCACCAGGCCAGGCCGGTGCCAGTTGTTTCCTGGAGGTTCCGGGATGAATATTCTTGATGTTGTTGATCTAAAGAAGCATTACCCGATTCATGCTGGGCTTTTACGCCGAGAAATCGGGCGCGTACGCGCGGTAGATGGCGTTTCCTTCCATATCGCCAAGGGTGAAACCCTGGCTTTGGTGGGGGAAAGCGGTTGTGGCAAAACCACTGTATCCCGTTGCATTCTGCGTGCCCTGGCGCCTACATCCGGTTCCATGCAATTTTCCCTGGCGGAAGGGCAAAGTGTTGATCTGGCGGCATTGCCGAAGCGCGCCTTACGCCCGCTGCGCCGGCATATGCAAATGATCTTCCAGGATCCTTATTCATCACTCAATCCGCGTATGATGGTGGGCGATATCATCGCTGAGCCACTTAAAGTGAACGGCGTACCCGCTGCGGAGCGAAATGCGCGAGTGCTGGAATTGCTCGAATTGGTGCAAATGCCAGCGAGCGCGCGGTCGCGCTTTCCGCATGCTTTTTCCGGTGGCCAGCGCCAGCGCATTGGTATTGCGCGGGCGCTCGCCCTCAATCCACGCTTAATCGTGGCGGATGAACCTGTCTCCGCACTTGATGTCTCGGTCCAGGCACAAATCATTAATCTATTGTTGGATTTGCAGGATAGACTTGGACTATCAATGCTGTTCGTCGCGCATGATCTTTCCGTGGTTCGGCATGTCAGTGATCGTGTCGCGGTAATGTATGTCGGGCGTATTGTGGAAATCGCGCCCACCGATGCGCTTTATCGCAGCCCACGTCATCCTTATACGGAAACGCTTCTAGCCGCTGTGCCTGCGCCAGATCCCACATTGCGTGGCCGGCGCATGAAGGCGACAGGCGAAGTTGCGGACCCCTCTCGGCCACCACCGGGCTGTGCTTTTCATCCGCGCTGCCCCTATGCCGTTGAACGGTGCCGCGTGGAAAGACCGGAACTGACCGAAATTGCGCCAGGGCGGTTCACAAGCTGCCATCGCGCAGGCGAGATAGAATTGGCCGGGGTCACCGGCTAGCAGGGAGGAGAGACCATGCGTCGTCGTGAATTTGGTGCCACTCTTTTGGTCGCAAGCGGACTGGCTTCTGCCGCAATGGCACAATCCAGCGGCTCAGTGAGGGACTCGGCGCTGGTGGGGGAATTGGAAGGTCCAACCATTGTCTCGGACCCTGCGCGTCGCCCGCAACGCTTTGCCGAAGCACCGATGCTGGCGGAGCAGGTACGCGCCGGGCGCCTGCCGCCAGTGGAACAGCGCCTGCCGCAGGATCTTATGGTGGTACAGCCACTGCGTAGCGTTGGGCGCTATGGTGGTACCTGGCGGCGCGGATTTATCGGCCCGGGCGATAGTGAAAATGGGAATCGGCTGATGTCAGCCGATAAGCCCTTATTCTTTGACAAGACCGGCACGCAAATCGTCCCCTGCCTTTGCAAGGGCTATGAGGTCAGCGCGGACGGAAAGCGCACTACAGTTTTCCTGCGCAAAGGGATGCGCTGGTCCGATGGTACGCCGCATACGGCCGATGATTGGATTTTCTGGTTCGAGGATTTGTACAAGAACCCCGATCTTGTGCCTGCTCCTGCGCCGGAAATGTCTGCCGATGGCAAACCAGGCCGCGTGGAAAAAGTGGATGAGACTACAGTTGTTTTCATCTTCGAGGCGCCCAATTTCCTCTTCCCCTACCTTCTGGCCGGAGATACGCTGGTGGGCGGCGGTCAGACCCGCCAGCAATCCGACGGGCGCGCCTATAGCGTTTATGCGCCCATGCATTACCTCAAGCAGTTTCTGCCCAAATACTCTTCGGTGGAAGCGCTCAATGCGCAGGCGCGTGCAGCAGGCTTCACCACCTGGGTCCAGCTTTTTCGCAGTAAATCCGATTGGCGCCTGAACCGAGACCTGCCAACGCTTGCCGCTTGGCGAATGGTCCAGCCCATCACGGGTCAGCAATGGGTGCTGGAACGCAACCCCTATTTCTATGCGGTTGACACGGAAGGTAATCAACTTCCCTATATTGATCGTATTCAGATGACGCTCGCTGAGAATCCGGAGGTGATTAATCTGCGCGCCATTGCCGGTGATTACGATTATCAGGAGCGCTTTATCGATCTCGGCAAGCTGCCTATTTTGTTGGAAAATCGCCAGCGTAGCCGCTACCGCGTCCATCTGGACCCCGGCTTCAATGGCGGAGATACGGTGCTGTTTCCAAGCCTGACTTATACGGAAGACAAGGAAATCGGCGCCCTTCTGGCTGATGCACGTTTCCGTCGCGCCCTTTCTCTCGGTATTGATCGGGAGCAATTGAATGAGGTGTTCTGGCTTGGCCTCGGCACGCCAGGGTCAGTCATCCCGGATCGGATCATCCCTGAATCGCCGGGTGAGGAATGGCGCACCAAATGGTCCACGCATGAACCCGCACAGGCCAACCGGTTGCTTGATTCAGTTGGTCTTACGCGCAAGGACCGGGAAGGCTTTCGGCTGCGGCGCGATAATGGGCAAAGGCTTCGTATTGAAATCGCTGTAGCGCAGACACTTTCCCCCACTTGGCCGCAACAGGCGGAAATGATCGTGCAGCATTGGCGCCAGATTGGTATCGCCGCTGACGTGAAAGTCATGGAACGTAGTTTGGCATTGACACGTGCGCTTAATGATCAACACCAGATCTTCATGTGGACCAATAACGGCACAGAAAGTCTTTATCTCTACCCGCGCTATGCCCTGCCGGTTGATCCTACCGCGGGTGTCATGGGTAATGCGCATGCCCTTTGGTTTGCGTCCAATGGTCAACGCGGTACCGCACCGACTGAGCCAGAAATGAAGCGCGCCTTTGACCTGATGCGCGCCGCCGCTGGTCAGCAGGAAGCAGAACGCATCAAGACTGCGCAGGAAGTTTGGAAGATTATCGTGGAACAACAATGGGGCATTGGCATTGTTGGGCTTTCACCGGCCTTTATGGGCGTGCGCGTGGTGAGCGAAAGGCTCGAAAATGTGCCGGCCCGTACGGGAGTATCGCAGCATATTCGTACTCCCTGGGGCGCGCGTCCTGAGCAATGGTATTTCAAATCCTGAGCGCAACCGCGCTTGCGCGATTTGGTGCCATTCCTTTGCGGCGAAACCTGACGAGGTGAATGCATCCGAACTGGACAGGCATTAGGGAAACCACAGGCTCTCCGGGACATGCACTGGGGTGGATAAATGGAGAGCATATGAAAACTAGGGCTTCAGCGTAAGCAGCTTGATTGGCCCGTACATATTGAGGAGCAGGAAACATGCTGCGTCGTCGTTCCTTTCCGTATCTTGCTTTGGGCGCCACGATGGCTGGCCTAGCGCCCGCCCATGCACAAGGCTGGGCGCCTAGCCGACAGGTGAGGGTCATCGTTCCGGTAGCGCCAGGCGGCACGACTGACCTGCTCGGGCGATTGCTCGGCCAACGCTTTACTGAAACGGTGGGACACCCTGTGGTCGTTGAGAACCGGGCGGGAGGCGCGATGGTGGTCGGTACAGACACGGTGGCAAAATCGTCGCCCGACGGCCACACCTTGGGCGTACTGCTCAGCACGCATACGGTAAATGCGGTGGCTGTCCCGAACCTGCCCTATGACTCCGTCCGAGATTTCACGCCCATAGCCCATCTGGCCAATTTTCCAGGCGTACTCACGGTCCATCCAAGTGTTCCGGTACGCAATGTTGCGGAGTTCATCGCCTATGCACGGGCGAACCCGGGAAAGCTAAGCTACGGAATGCCTGGGCCTGGGACTTCCGGCCACCTCACCATGGAACTACTGAAGCGCCGCGCGGGCCTTGATATTGTCGGCGTTTCCTATCGCGGTGGGGGGCCAGCGCTCAACGATTTGGTTGCTGGCCATATCCAGGTGATGATCAATAGCCCTGCCTCAAGCAAACCGCACGCTGATGCCGGGCGCATTCGTGCGCTAGCCACCACTGGTAGTCGCCGGTCAGATGCCTTCCCTGAACTGCCAACACTTGCCGAGGCAGGACAACGTGATGTCCAGACCTATGAATGGTACGGCCTTTTCGCTGCTGCAGGTACACCCGAACCGATGGTGCGCTATTGGCATGCGGAGGCGACCCGCGCGCTGCTCGTGCCTGAGATCCGAGCACGCCTGATCGCCCTTGGCGCCGAAATCGGGGAAGGTTCGTCAGAGGATTTTGTGGCCTTCCTCGCCCGTGAGCGTGATTTCTGGGGGCCTTTGATCCAAGAGATCGGTGTTCGCATTGAATGACCGCGGCATTACCCAGTTTGAGCAACTGAACCGTTGCTTCGGTGATTCCACCTGCACGGATCAGCCGCTGGACCTGTCACGGTTTTGTAGTGCCTGGTGAAATATGGCCCTTATGAACGCGCCTGATTTCCGGCCGTAGAAACGCATCCCGCTTGACCCAGTCCAGCAGCCTATGCGCCGAACAGCCAATCTTGGCAGAAATAGATAACGCTGCAGCCCAGCAAGAAGGGTGTTGCCCCTCGTGATCCAGCGCAATCCTTACCGCACGGGCACGGACTTCAGGCGAGAATTTGTTTGTCGTCTTGCTCATAAGGGCTCCATCTTTTTTGGAAGTTGGAGCCGATGGCTTATCCCGGGCGGTTCACCCGCGCGTTTTCCTTTACCCGCGAAATACCCTAAAGCTGCGCCATGCGATCCCTTCCCCTGATTGGTGTGACACTCGATTCCGAAGAGGCCGGCGGCTGGTCCAAGCTGCCCTGGTATGCGCTTCGGCGGAATTATTTCTCGGCCATTGTCGCCGCCGGCGGCTTGCCCGTGGCGCTGCCGCATCACCCTGAAATGGCGGAAGCCTACATGGCTGAGGTGGATGGGCTGGTGGTGACCGGCGGCGCCTTTGATGTGGATCCGGCCCTTTGGGGCGGCGGCGCGCCGCACCCCAAAGTCACGCTGAAGCCAGGGCGGACGGATTTTGAGATGGCCGCAACCCGCGCGGCCTTGGCCCGCGACAAGCCCGTGCTTGGCATATGCGGTGGGCAGCAATTGCTGGCGGTGGCCCTCGGCGGGCGGCTGTTCCAGCACATCCCAGATGAAGTGCCGGGCGCTTTGGCGCATGAACAACCCAATCCGCGTACCGAACCGGGGCATGAGGTGACCATCGCTGAAGGCACCTTGCTGGCGCGCATCATCGGCAAGCCGCGCATGGCGGTGAATTCCGCGCATCACCAGGCGGTGGCCAGCATTGGCGAAGGCGGCGTGGTCAATGCCCTCGCCCCCGATGGCGTGATTGAGGGTATTGAACACCCGGGCTACCGCTTCGCCCTTGGCGTGCAATGGCACCCTGAATATGCCGTTGATCCCGATGATCCCGCGATTTTCCGCGCCTTCATCGCGGCCTGCCGCGCATGAGTGATGAGGCCGAAGCCGAAGGCCCGCGCGGCGAACGCATTGCGAAATTCCTGGCCCGCGCCGGTGTGGCTTCTCGCCGTGACGCGGAAAAGCTGATCGCGGAAGGGCTGGTGCGCCTTGGCGGCAAGTTGGTGACCACCCCCGCCACTTTTGTCTCCCCGGGTGATGCGATCAGCGTGAATGGCAAGCCCATCGCCATGCCCGAACGCACGCGGCTGTTTCGCTATCACAAGCCAGCCGGCTTTGTGACGACGCATCGCGACCCGGAAGGCCGGCCCACGGTTTTTGCCAATCTGCCGCAGGGCCTGCCGCGGCTAGTCTCGGTCGGCAGGCTCGATCTGACCAGCGAAGGCCTGCTGCTGCTGACCAATGATGGCGCGCTGGCGCGCAAGCTGGAATTGCCGGCCAATGGCTGGCTGCGCCGTTATCGCGTGCGCGTACATGGCAAGGTGAATGAACGCGCCTTGGCCGCACTTGCGCGGGGCGTGACAGTGGATGGTGTGGCTTATGGTCCCATCGAAGCGGGGCTGGATGCGCGCATGGGCACCAATGCCTGGCTGACCGTGGCGCTGCGCGAAGGCAAGAACCGCGAAGTGCGCAAAGTGATGGCGCATCTTGAACTTGCGGTGACGCGCCTGATCCGCACCGCTTATGGTCCCTTCCAATTGGGCTCCCTGCCACGCGGCGCGGCGGAAGAAGTGAATGCCAAGGTTTTGCGTGAGCAATTGGGCCTGGATGCACCAAAGCGCGGACGCGAAGCGGCAGCGGAACCAGAAGCACCGGAAGCCGAGGCCGCCAAACCGCAGCGCACCCCCCGCGCGCGCCATGCCGGGCCGCAGACACCGCGGCGCAGCAAGGGCTGATGCGCATCATTGCCGGGCGCTGGAAGGGGCGCGCGCTTGTTGCGCCGCCGGGCCTTGCCACGCGCCCGACCAGTGATCGCGCCCGGCAGGCGATATTCGACCAGCTTTGGCATGCGCCCTGGGCTGGGCGTGCTGTGGTGGAGAACGCGATGGTGCTGGATGGCTTCGCCGGCACCGGCGCCATGGGGCTTGAGGCTTTGTCGCGCAGCGCGGCGCGTGCCTTTTTCATGGAACAGGATCGCGCCGCCCTTGCCGCATTGCGCGCCAATATCGCTGTCTGCAAGGCGGGAGATGCCTGCCGAGTGATCGCCGGTGATGTGACCGCGCCCCCCATCGCTGCCGCGCCTTGCACCCTGGTGTTTCTGGACCCGCCCTATGGCAAGGGGCTGGTGCCGCGCGCCCTTGCCGTCTTGCTGGCCAAGGGCTGGATCGCGCCCGGCGCGCTGATCATTGCGGAGACAGGGCGCGATGAAGAAAACGCAATACCGCCTAGTTTTGAGGTGCTTTCCACGCGTGACCATGGCGCCGCCCGGCTTTCTGCGTTGCGCGCCCTGCCGGATTGCGGCGCGCCCGCATCCTGATACGCTCCCTCAAAATGGGAGGAATAAACATGCGTCATTTGCTGCTTGCTGGTCTTGCGGCCCTTGCCCTTTCTGGCCCTGCGCTGGCGCAGGACCGCACTGTGCGCGTCATCAGCGGTTTCGCCGCCGGCGGTGCGGGCGATTTGATGGCCCGCTTCATCGCCGAATATGCCGCGCCGCATCTGCCCGCGCGCGGCGTGGTGGAAAACCGCACCGGCGCCAATGGGCTGATCGCCGCTGAAGTGGTGGCGCGCAGCGCGCCGGACGGCAGCACCGTGCTGCAATGCCCGATGGGCACCATGACCATTACGCCCAATCTGCCAGGCGCCAGCCTGCCGGTTGATCCGCGCACGGAAATGACCGGCATCGCCAATGTGGCGCTTTCCACCTATGGCCTGGTGGTGGCTGCCAATGGGCCGCATAAGGATGTGGCTGGCTTGATGGCCGCCGCGCGCGCCAAACCGGGTGGGTTATCTTACGCCTCTGCCGGCGTTGGGTCGGCGCAGCATCTTTCGGTGGAATTGCTGAAGTCCAAGGCCGGGCTTGATATTGTGCATATCCCCTATCGCGGTGCGACGCCGGCGGTCGTGGATATTCTGGGCGGACGCGCTGATTTCATGATCACGAATCTCGGCGATGTGATGCGCCAGATTCAGGGGGGCGAGCTACGCTTGCTGGCGCTGGGCGATAATGCGGGTTCACCGCTTTTCCCGCAGGCGCGCCCGATTTCTGATTGGGTGCCAGGGCTTGAAATGGCCGGTTGGTTTGGTGTGTGTGGCCCACGCGCCATCACCGCCGATGCCGCGCGCGCCTGGGTGGAGGCAATCCGCAAGGGCTTGGAAAATCCAACCTTCCGGCAAAGGCTGCTCGATTCCGGCCTGACGCCAAATTTCGAGGATATGGCGACCTTCAATCGCCGCATCGCCGCCGATCTCCAATCCTGGGCTGAGGTTATCCGCGCCGCCGGTGTGAAAGCGGATTGAAAGGGCAACACCATGATCGAACACATCATTGATATCCAAACCCGCGCCGGTGCGATGGAAAGTTTTATTTGCCATCCTGAACGCAATGGCCCCTTTCCCGCCGTGCTCATGCTGATGGACGCGCCGGGCATTCGTGAGGAGCTTTAC
>JBILPX010000367.1:0-3036 GCA_044373565.1 Roseomonas sp. | reverse complement strand
GCTCGCTTTCTGCCCCTTGGCTTGGCTTCTGGCGCCGATCCAACCGGGGGATGAAACGCCGCGTTGGCGCATGATCTCCGCCTGTGTGGTGGAACCCGTCGCGGGGCTGACGGTGCCGGTGCGTGACATCCGTGTGCTTTATGGCTTGCAGCGGGAACATTACGCCGGCTTCGCGCGCAACCAGGTGCCGCAGCCGCATGAGTATTTCTGCCCGATGGAGGCACTCACGGCGCATGAGGGACACGAAAACCCGTCCATGCGATCGCTGATTGCCCGTGCTTCCACGTCCTCGGCCTTCATGGATCCGCCTTAGGGTAACGCGACTACACCGCGGATGGCGAGTTGGTCGATGGTGGCCACCACCACCTCATGCGGGGAAGCGGAGACCGAGACCGTCACGGCATCCGCTTCCTCGGCCGGGTCTTCCAGGGTGGCGAATTGGCTCGCCATCAGGGATGGCGGCATGAAATGGCCTTGGCGGGCCGCCTGGCGCGCGGCAATCACCTCGGGCGCGCCAGCCAAGTGCAGGAAAATCAGATCGCCATGCCCGGCGCGCAGCCTTTCCCGATAGGCGCAGCGCAACGCCGAACAGGCGACCACGACGGGCTGCCCCGCCGTCCGTGACGCGCCGATATGGGCGGCAATCGCATCCAGCCAGGGCCAGCGATCCGCATCCGTCAGTGGCTGGCCCGCGGCCATTTTTGCAACATTCGCCGCCGGGTGGAAGCCATCCGCATCGGCAAAGGGCCAGCCGAGCGCCTCGGCCAGCAACGCGCCAATGGTGGATTTTCCCGACCCCGAAACGCCCATGACGATGATTGCGGCGGGGCGCATCGCTATTTCGGCTCGAGATGCCCGCCAAAGCCATGGCGCATGGCCGAAAGGGCGCGATCGCCGAAATTCACCTGATCGCGCGACCGGAAGCGGGCGTAAAGCGCAGCCGTCAGCACCGGCGTCGCCACGGCAGTTTCTACCGCCTGCTGCACCGTCCAGCGCCCTTCGCCGGAATCCCCCACCTTGCCGGAATATTTTGCAAGATCAGGGTCTTGGGCCAAGGCACTCGCGGTCAGATCCAATAACCAGGAGGTGATGACCGAACCCCGACGCCAGGCTTCCGTCACATCGGCGATATCTACGGTGAGGCGCTGATCTTCCGGCAATTCTGTGCTATCGGCGTTGCGGAGCAGGTCAAGCCCTTCGGCCAAAGCCTGCATCATGCCGTATTCAATGCCGTTATGGACCATCTTTACCAGATGTCCGGCGCCGTGATCACCACAATGAATCCAACCTTCTTCGATATTTGCGGGACGATCTTCACGTCGTGGTGTCGCTGGAATATCGCCCCTACCAGGCGCCAAGGCAGTGAAGATCGGCGCCAGCCGCGCCACAGGGGCGGGTTTGCCGCCGATCATCAAGCAATAGCCGCGCTTCAGCCCCCAGACCCCGCCCGAGGTGCCGATATCAAGGTAATCAACCCCCTTGGTGCCAAGCGCCTTGGCGCGGCGGATATCATCCTTCCAATGCGTATTGCCGCCATCAATCGCGGTATCGCCCGGCGAAAGCAGGCCCCCCAGTTGCTCCAAGGCGTCTTCCGTTGGCGCGCCATGGGGCAGCATGACCCAAACGGCGCGGGGTGCGCTCAGCGCCGCAACCAGCCCGGCAAGATCGGCAACCCCGATCGCGCCTTCGGCGGCCAAAGCCGCCACCGCCGCGGCATTCTTGTCCCAGACCACGGCGCGATTCCCCGCCTGCATCAGCCGCCGCGCGATATTGCCCCCCATGCGGCCCAAACCGACAATGCCGATTTCCATGGTTTTGCTCCCGTCAGACCAAAGCCGCGCGCACGCGACCAATAAAGCCATCCATCGCCTTGGGATCGGTCCAGCGCAGCACCGCGACAATGCCGGAACTCGGGTCCACCCAGGTCAGATTGCCCCCAGCGCCCGAGGCAAAAAACGCATCCCGCGTGGCCGATGGGAAACGCTCCCCGCTTGTGTTCAGCCACCAGAGGAAGCCATAGGAAGGGTTCAGCGTGCAGGCCTCAGTGGACCAGTCAAACCATTGCGCCGGCAGGATTTCACTCCCCGCCCAGCGACCACGATTAAGTGCCAGCAGCCCGATCCGCGCCTGATCCTCGGCATGGATGGCAACGCCGCCGCCCCAATGCGTACCACCGGGGACGGATTGCACGCGCTTGCCGTTTTCCAACGTCACCCAGGAAGTACGATAGCCATCCCAGCGCCAATCCCGGCTGCCGCCGATTGGGTTCAGGATGCGTTCGGCGAAAACCTCCGGCAAGGGTCGGCCAAAGCGGCGCAGAAGTGCCAGCGAAAGGCGGTTCACGCGGACGTCATTATATTCCCAATGCGTGCCGGGCGGCTGCATTTGCCGCATGCCTTTCTTACCCTGCCCTTCGGCGCCGAGGTCTCTGCCGCGGTCAATCATGTCTGATTTGCCGAATAGCGTGCCTTCCCATTCGGACATGTTCTGCAGCAAATGCCGCCAGGTGATTGGGCCATTCTGCGCGCCTTCAAAACCGCCATCCTTGACGGTTTCGCCGACCCGCTGGTCGAGGTCCGGGATCAGCCCATCGGCCCAGGCGAGGCCGGTCAGCAGTGAGAGGTAGGATTTCGCGACACTGAAGGTTTGGCTGACCTCACGCGTATCGCCCCAGCTTGTCACCAGCGCACCATGGCGCGTGATCAGGCCGCCAGGTGCGCCGCGTGGGCTGAGCGGGCCAAGGACCTCATTATCGGGCGGTGCTTCGAAAAAGCCGCGGCCGATATGGCCGGCCAGGTCATAGGGCCAGGGGGTTTCATGCGCGGCGGCGAAAGCAACGGCCGCTTGCAGCTTGGCGGCATCGAAACCGGCTTGGGTAGGGTTTTCTTTTGGCCAAGCGGCCGGGGCGGGGGCGGGGAAGATCATGGTGCTCATACGGCGGATCATGCGGCTTTCCGCGCCACTCTCCAAGAGGGGGTGTGCTGGACCAAGGCGCGCCAACGCGGCATGATGAAGTGCCTTTGCAGGAGTATGCCC
>JBILPX010000366.1:0-3038 GCA_044373565.1 Roseomonas sp. | reverse complement strand
AGAGCATGCCATTGATGGAAGAAGTGCCGCCCAAAGTGCGCCCGCGCGGCCAGCGGATTTCGCGATTATTGCTTCTGGCATCGGCTTCCGTGGTGTAGCCCCAATTTACCAGCTTCTGATTCTGCATCAGCTTCAGCATGCCGGCGGGGATATGAATCCAAGGGTGGCGATCCTTTGGCCCGGCTTCCAAAAGTGTGACGCGCCGCCCGGCCATGCCAAGACGGCTTGCCACCACACAGCCGGCGGAACCCGCGCCAATCACCAGATAATCCGTTTCCATGTCAGCAACCTTCAATCGAGTTTGACGCGCGCATCGCGCACCAGCTTGCCCCAACGATCATATTCGGCGCGCACAAAACGCGCATAATCTTCCGGGCTATCGGCCACTGGCTCCGCACCCAGCGCATCGAAACGCGCACGGGTTTCGGGATTGCGCGCGGCGGTGGCGACCGCTTGCTGCAAGCGGTTGATGATGGCGGGCGGCGTGCGCGCTGGTGCCCAAATGCCGTACCAGGTGGAAATCTCATAGCCAGGCACGCCGGCTTCGGCGAGGGTCGGTAAATCAGGAAAAGGCGCGATGCGATTGCGCGTGGTCACCGCCAGCGCGCGCAAGCGACCATCACGCACCGCACCCGCGCTGGCGGGCACGGAATCGAACATGGCCTGCACCGTGCCAGCAATCAAATCCTGCCCCGCCGGCCCGCTGCCGCGATAGGGCACATGCACCAGATCGGTTCCCGTCATCAGCTTGAACAATTCCCCAGCCAGATGCGGCGCCCCCCCTTGCGAGGAAGACGCATAAGCAATCCGGCCTGGATTGGCGCGCGCATAGGCGATGAACTCCGCAACGCTCCGCACCGGCAAAGCTGGGTTCACCACCAGCCACAGCGGCACGGCGGCGATATTCGTCACTGGCGCGAAGTCCGCCAGCACATCAATCGGCATATTGGGCGTGAGATGCGGCACGATCACATGAGCCGAGGCATTGACCAGAAAAGTGCTGCCATCCGGCGCGGCGCGCGCCGCTTGCTCAGACCCGATCAGCCCATTGGCGCCGGCGCGATTCTCCACCACGAAAGGCTGGCCGAGCGGGCCTTGCACGGCTTGGGCGATGATGCGGCCCATGATGTCGGTGGGCCCTCCGGGAGGATAAGGCACAATGAAGCGCACCGGGCGGCTTGGCCATTCCGGCGCCTGCGCCCGCGCGGCAAATGGCAGCAAGGCTCCGGCAATCGCGGCGCGGCGTGTGATCTTCATGGCTGGCCCCTTCCCATATCTGGATTTGCCGTCAGGATAGGCATGATTTGGCGCTGGAGGAAACGCGATGAATGAAGCGATGCGGCCCTATAAGGGGCTTCGGGTGCTGGATGCCGGCCAGGGCATAGCCGGGCCCTATTGCGGCATGATGCTGGCCGCCTGCGGCGCAGATGTCATCAAGCTGGAACCGCCGGAAGGCGATTGGTCGCGCGGGCTTGGTACGGCCAAGGATACGGTTTCGGTCATGACCGTGTGTTTCAATCGCGGCAAGCGTTCCGTGGTGCTGGATTTGAAGTCTGAGGACGGCAAGCGCGCCGCGGCAGCCTTGGCGGCACAAGCCGATGTGCTGATTGAAGCGTTCCGCCCAGGTGTGGCCGCGCGCATTGGTCTAGGGCCGGAAAATGCCAAGGCGGATGCGGTGTGTCTTTCGATTTCGGGCTTTGGCCAATCCGGGCCTTATGCGGAACGGCCGTGTACGGATTCGGTCGCGCAAGCGTTTTCCGGCTTCGTCAGCTTGAATGAGGGCGCTGACGGCGCGCCGCATAAGGGCGGCGCCTTTATCGCTGATATGGCAACGGGGATTTATGCTTTTTCCGCTGTGCAAGTCGCACTTGCCGCGCGTGCGCAGGATACGACGCCTCGTCAGCGCGTGATTGACATGTCACTCATGGCCGCAATCTCCAATCTGCTGACGCATCAGATTGCCGAATGGGGAGTGCAAGGCAAATCTGCAGCGCCGCCCAATGCGCCGGCTGGGGCTTATCGCGCGGCGGATGGTGGCTGGGTGATGATCACGCTGGTGCGTGAAGCCGAATGGCCGAAGCTTTGCGGTGCGCTTGGCCTGGCTGATATCGCCGCCGATCCACGCTTTTTGAATTTCGATCTGCGCTGGCAGAATAGGGAAGCGCTTTACGCCATTATTCGCACGGCCTTCCTGAAGAAGCCGGTCGCGGAATGGGTGACGATATTGCAGGGCGAAAGATTGCTGGCGGATCGCGTCAATACGCCGCTTGATTGGTTGGCGAATGAGCATGTGGTGGCCTATGGCGCTGCCGCGCGCATTCCGCAGCCACAATTGGGCGCCGTGCCGCTGCCGATGCTGCCGGGACTTGGCCATTTTGTGGCGGAGGCCCCGGCGCTTGGCCAGCACACGGCTGAGGTTTTGTCCGAACTCGGTTAGCGCCTTTCAATTATACGGCAGGCGCAGCCCCGGCTCATCCCACTGCATCGCGACCAACTTCCCAGTGTTGGACAGCGTAATATAGGCGGTACGCATATCCGGCCCGCCGAAGCAGATATTAGTCGGCATGTGTTCGGGCATTTTCACGGTGCGGAGAATCTCGCCCGAAGGTGACACGGTGGTGATTTCACCCGCCACAAGTGTGGCCACAATGATATTGCCCGATGCGGCGATGGCGATGCTATCCAGCCGCCGATAGCCAGGGAATTGGCACAGCACGCGCCCGCCGGCACTGGATGGCCAGGGTTCCTTCTTCAGCTTACCGGGCGCTTCAATATCCCAGGCCCAAAGCCGCCCGGTTTCGGTCTCGGCCACATAAAGTGTCTTGCCATCGGGGCTCACGCCAATGCCATTGGCGCCGCCAAACACGGGGAAGGCCGCTTCCACCACGCGCGATCCATCTTCTGATGCCCAATACGCACCGCCATGGTCACGATCCCGCGCGCGCACCTTGCCGAGGTCAGAGAACCAAAATCCGCCCTTGCCATCGAACATCAGATCATTCGGCCCACGCAAAGGCCGCCCATCGCAAACACGGATC
>JBILPX010000092.1:0-9862 GCA_044373565.1 Roseomonas sp. | reverse complement strand
TGGCACCGCGCCGCGCGCCTTGGAAGAAACCCGCCGTGCCCGCGCGCTTCTGGGCGATACGCCGCAAACCCTGCTGCTGGCAGCCGAGGCCGAGAAACTCGCCGGAAAGGAAGACGCTGCGGGCGCGATTTTCAAGAAATTGTCGGAAGATTCCTCGGCGCGCTTTCTTGGGCTGCGCGGCCTACTGCGCCAGGCGATGCAGCGGGAAGATTGGCCCGAAGCCCAGCGCCTGGCGCGCGAGGCCGAGGCCGCGCAACCGGGTGCCGCGTGGCTCCGCGAAGAACGGCGACTGCTTGCGGAACGCACGCAGGATTGGCGCGAAGCATTGGCGCTGACCCCACCCGATGGCCCGCGCGCTGCCTTCGCCTTGGCGGCGGCGGTAGTGGAAACCGATGCGGCCAAGGCGGCAGAACTGGAAAAACAGGCCGTCGCGGCGGATACGAAATTCGCCCCTGCCGCGGTGGCCCAGGCGGCGCGATTGATGGCGGCAGGCAGTCAGCGCCGCGCGCGCAACGTGCTGGAAGCCGCCTGGAATGCCGCACCGCATCCGGATTTGGGCGCGGCTTGGATTGAGTCGGTGCCGGCGCCCCTTGCGCGCGTCAAGGCAGTTGAAGACCTGACCCACCGCAACCCAAGCCACCCCGAGGCACGGCTATTGATGGCGCGCGTGGCACTGGCGGCAGGGCTGACGGGCCGCGCGCGCAGCGAATTGGATGGCTTGCTGGCAAGCGGGGCCGCGGATCGGCGCGCCTATATGCTTTTCGCGGAACTGGAACGCGCAGAACATGGCGATAGCGCCGAAGGCCGCGCGGCAGAGGCCGCTTGGCTCCGTGAAGCCGCCAATGCCGCCGGCGCGCCGCGCTGGCGCTGCGATGCCTGTGGCGCCGAACACAGCGCCTGGAAGCCCGATTGCGCGGCTTGTGGCGCGATGGGGCGCATCGGCTGGTCGCGCAACTGAAGTACCGCATCTTGCCCGGTGGCGTGAGCGCTGTATTGAAGCGCCGTATCTCGAAAGGATGTTTCCATGGCCCTGACCTCCGCCCAGAAGACCGCGCTTGAAGCGGTCACCACCGCGACACTGACCACGGTTCTGCTGAAGAAGGGCGTGCGGTTTTGCTACATCGCGGGATCGAACCCGATCGTGCAGGGTGATCGCCGCCGTATTGTGGGCCCTGCCTTCACGTTGCGCTTCACGCCAACGCGGGAAGATTTGGCGACAGTGGATAGCTGGTCCTCGCCACGTTCCACGCGTGCCGCGATTGAAGAAATGCCCGAAGGCTGCGTGGCCGTGGCGGATGCGATGGGCAGCAAGGCGGCTGGTATTTTCGGCGATATTCTTTGCGCGCGCATGGCAAAGAAGGGTGTAGCCGGGCTGGTGACGGATGGCGTGGTGCGCGACGGCGCGGGCGTGATCGGCACTGGGCTTCCGGTTTACTGCCAAGGCTATGTGGCGCCGGCATCCGTGGCGGCGTTGAATTTTGTCGGCTGGCAGGAAACCATTGGCTGCGGCGGCGTGACAGTAGTGCCGGGTGATATCATTGTGGCCGATGCCGATGGCGCGGTGGTGATCCCACAAGCGCTGCTGGATGCCGTGGTGGAAGCCTCAGTGGAACAGGAACGCCTGGAAGCCTGGATCATGGAAGAAGTAGGCAAGGGCGTGGCTTTGCCTGGCCTTTATCCGCCCAATGCGGAGACAAAGGCGCGGTATGAGGCAAGCCGGAAAGGTTGAAGGTTATGGGGGGTTTTGCAGCCCCCTTATTTTTCAAAATTCGTAGATTCGCGCAGGGTTTTCCACCAGCACGCGGCGGCGTTCCGCATCACTCGGCGCCCATTGGCCGAGCAGATCAAGCAAATGGCCATCTTCCGGCATCCATTGCTGCAAGCTTGGATGCGGCCAATCCGTGCCCCACAATGCACGATCCGGCGCGGCATCCAAAAGCGCGCGCGCGAAGGGCGCCACATCGGCAAAGGGCGGTCCGCCTGAGATTCGATAGCCGGAAATCTTCACCCAGCATTGCGGGCTTTCCAGCATCTTCAGCAGCGCCATAAAGCCCGCGCCATTCAAGCCCTCGGCGGTTTTCACACCGCCCATATGATCCACCACCACCGGCACCGGTAGGGAAACAAGACGGGGTGCCAGTTCCAGCAATTGATGGCCTTCCGCGTAAAGCTGCAAATGCCAGCCGAGCGGTGCAATGCGCCGCGCCAGCGCTTCCAACTGCTCAAGCGGCGTGCCATTGCCGCTTACTGCGTTGAAGCGCACGCCGCGTGTGCCGCGGGCATGGAGCTTTTGCAGCGCGGCTTCATCAAAGCTGTCATCAATCACGACCACAACGCGCGCGCGATCCAGGCCGAATTGTTCCGCCGCATCCAGGGATACTTCGTTTTGTGTGCCGTAAACGCTTGGTTGCACAATCACCATACGTTCAATGCCAAGCGCCGCAGCCATGCGTCGGTAATCGGCAATGGTCGCGACCTGCGGGTCATAATGCCGCCCGGCATCAAGCGGAAAACGGTCATAAGGCCCGAAGATGTGGAAATGGCAGTCACAGGAAAGCGCGGGTGCGCGCCAGGAAGGGCGCGGCGTGGTGGCGAGTGGCGGCAGGCAGGGTTTCATCGCGTTTCCCTTTTCAAAACCAAGGCTATTCACCCCAACCCGCGAAACGCGCAAAATCCCGTGCCGGGGCGCGTTCCGTCTCCAGACTATTTTCCACCGCATCAGGGTCCGCATAGCCAAGCGCCATGCCGCAGACCAACATTTCCTCAGGCGGGATTTCCAGCATGGTTTGGATGGTGCGGTGATAGGGCATGAAGGCCGCTTGCGGGCAGGTATCCAACCCCATGCCGCGCGCTGCCACCATCACATTCTGCAGGAACATACCGTAATCCAGCCAGGAACCCTGTTCCAGTTCGCGATGGATGGTGAAGATCAACCCGACGGGCGCGCCGAAGAAAATCAGGTTGCGGCCATGCTGGGCGCGCATGCGTTCATCCTCGCCCTTGCCAATGCCAAGCAGGCCGTAAAGGTCCCAACCCACTTTGCGCCGGCGGCTGTGATAGGGCTCGAAAAACTTGCGCGGATAATATTGATATTCCGATTCCGGCGTGATGCCGCTCGCGTGTTCCGCCATCAGCGCATCACATAAGCGCTTGAGAGGCGCGCCAGTCAGCGCATGCACCTTCCAAGGCTGGATATTGCTGCCCGAAGGGGCGCGCGCCGCGACATCCAGCAGATGCTCAACATCCGCCTGCGGCACCAGCTTTGGCAAAAAGGCGCGGATGGAACGGCGAGACGTGATCGCCGCTTCCACCGCCGCCTGCGCAGCAGCGTCAGCCATCAAGCGCGCCGCGTATCAATGAATTCCACCGGCTTGCCTTGCGGCGTACCAATCACTGTATCATCGCGCATCGCCACATGGCCGCGCACAATCGTCATCGCCGGCCAACCGGTGCAGCGATGCCCGGCAAAAGGCGTCCAACCACAGGGGGAGACAATCCAGCTATCTTCGATGGTGCGGGTTTTCTTCATATCCACCACGGTGACATCGCCATCCATGCCAACGGCCAGCCGCCCCTTGGTCTTCGCGCCATAAACCCGCGCCGGGCCCGCGCACATCAAATCAGCAAGCCTTGGCAGGGAAAGCCGACCGGCACTGACATGATCCAGCATCAGCGGCACAATAGTTTGAATGCCCGTGAGGCCAGCGGCTGTATCCGGCCAAGGGCGTTCCTTCGCCGCGCGCGAATGCGGCGCATGGTCGGACCCGACGCAATCCACCGTGCCATCGGCCACAGCCTTCCAGGCCGCTTCCAAATGCCGTGCGCCACGAATGGGCGGGTTCATCACCGCATAGCCACCAAGCCGCGCATAGGCTTCATCCGTTTGCGTCAGATGGTTCAGCAGAACTTCGCAGCTAGCAACATCTCTGTAATCCGCAAGATACGCCAATTCCTCAGCCGTTGAGACATGCAGAATATGCGCGCGCCGCCCCGTTTTGCGCGCCAGCGCCATCAGGCGGCGGGTTCCCAGCATCGCGGTTTCCACATCGCGCCATTCTTGGTGATTGATATGCGGCATGCCCGGCGTGAACATGGGCTTGCGCGCCTGCAAGCGATATTCATCTTCCGAATGGTAGCAAATAGCGCGGCGGCCGGAACGCATCGCCGCTTCCAGGCTTTCATCATCTTCCACCAGCAAATCACCCGTGGAGGAGCCCGCAAAAATCTTGATGGCGCAGACATTGGGCTCAAGCTCCAATGCGGCTAGGTCTGCGATATTAGTCTTCGTGCCGCCGACATAAATCCCGATATCGCACCAGGCGTGGCCATTCACGAAGTCGCGTTTGGCATTCAGCCTTTCGGTATTGGTGATGGAAGGCGTGGTATTGGGCATGTCGAAAACCGCCGCCAGGCCACCGAGTACGGCAGCGCGCGTGCCGGTTTCCATGGTTTCCACCTTGGGGTCGCCCGGGTCGCGCAAATGTACATGCGGGTCAATCAAGCCGGGCAGCACATGCAGCCCCTTGCAATCCACGGTTTCCGCGGCTTCGGCCTGCGTCAGGTCACCAATGGCGGCAATGCGCCCGGCGCGGATGCCGACATCAGCGCGCACCACGCCCCAAGGCATCACACACTCTCCGCCCTTCAGGGCTAGGTCAAAACGCGCCATGGCTGGTTCCTCCGACGATGATGGCGCTACATCGCACTAACCCAGGAAGGTGAAAAGATGGCCTCCTTCTTTGGGTCCGGCCGCAATCGCCGGTCAGGCGTTTGCCATCACCCAATCGCGGAACAGCGCCAGGTCAATATTGCCACCGCAGAGCACAACGCCCGTGCGCTTGCCGCACATCCTATCGCGTTCCTGCAACAATGCCGCGAGCGGCGCGGCACCCGCCCCTTCCGCCAGATTATGCGTATCCTGCCAATAGGCGCGCATGGCGGCGGCCACTTCGTCATCCGTCACCGTCACGATGCGCGCAGCACCCTTGAGGATGATCTCGAGCGCACCCGCATCCGGCAGGCGCGTTGCCATGCCATCGGCGCGTGTATTGGCTGTTGGCGTTGTCACCACGTGCCCTGCGGCGAAGGAAAGCGCATAGGCCGACGCTTCCGTGCTTTGCACGCCGATGATTTCGGTGGAAAGGCCGAGCAGATCGCGCGCCAGGATACAGCCGCAAATGCCTGAACCAAGACCGATTGGCACGTAAAGCGCAGCCAAAGGCGGTGCCGCGCGCAGGAATTCCAGCGCGTAGGTGGCCACACCAAGCACCAGATCGCGCGCGAAGGATGGTGCAAACAGCAAGCCTTCGGCCTTGGCGAGCCTTGCGGCTTCTTCGCGCGCCTCATCAAAATCCTCGCCATATTCAATCAACCGCGCACCCTGCGCGCGCATGGCGTTGTTCTTTTCAACGCTATTGCCGCGGGGCACCAGGATAGTGACGGGAATACCATAGCGCGCGCCGGCATAAGCCAGCGATTGGCCGTGATTGCCGCGCGTGGCACTCACCACGCCCGCCACATTGGGGTTTTCGCGCTTCAATCTTTCCATGAACACCACGCCGCCGCGCACCTTGAAGGCGCCGGTCGGCGTGTGGTTTTCATGCTTTACCCAAACCTCTGCCCCCGCGCGTTGCGCGAGCAGCGGCCAGGCATATTGAGGTGTGGGCGGAAAGGCAGTGTGGACCAGCCGCGCTGCCTCTTCCAATTCACCCAGCGTGAACACGCAGCGTCAATGCCTTGCGATGTCTATTTCGCCTTCCGGTTGCGGCGAAGAAAAGGCGCCATCAGCAAAAGCCTCTTCCCATGAACCAGCGGTGCTGGCCTTGGAATATTCAGTGGAACGGTTTTCGAAGAAATTCGCATGTTCCACGGCGTTCAGCATTTCATCGAGCCAGGGCAGCGGATTCTTTTCAATGTTATAGAGCGGTTCAAGCCCAAGCTGCTGCAAGCGGCGATCCGCGATGAAGCGGATATATTGCTTGGTGAGCGAAGCATCCATGCCCTGCACACCGCCCAATTCAAAGGCCAGATCAATGAAGGCGTCTTCATGATCCACAATGGTGGCGCAAACCAGGTAAAGATCGCGGCGGAATTCCTCGGTCCAGATTTCTGGATTTTCCTGCACAAAGGTGCGGAACAGCCGGATCAGGGAAAGGCAATGCAGCGTTTCGTCGCGCACCGACCAGCTCACGATCTGGCCCATGCCCTTCATCTTATTGAAGCGCGGGAAATTCATGAGAATCGCGAAGGAAGCAAAAAGCTGCAGCCCTTCCGTAAAGGCACCAAAAGCAGCCAGCGTCTTCGCGATTTCAGTCTTGTTCGCGACACTGAAGCTCTGCATATAATCGTACTTATCCTTCATCTCCTTGTATTTGAGGAAGGCCGTGTATTCGATTTCGGGCATGCCGATGGTGTCGAGCAAATGGCTATAGGCGGCGATATGCACCGTTTCGATGTTGGAGAAGGCCGACATCATCATGAGCACTTCCGTCGGCTTAAACACCTGCGAATAATGCTTCATGTAGCAATTATTCACCTCGACATCCGCCTGCGTGAAGAAGCGGAATATTTGAGTCAGCAGATTGCGCTCAGACGGCGTTAGGTTCTTCTGCCAATCCTTCACATCATCCGCGAGCGGCACTTCTTCCGGCAGCCAATGAATGCGCTGTTGCTGCAACCAGGCTTCATAGGCCCAAGGGTAGCGGAAGGGTTTGTAGACGGGATTCGAGGTCAAAAGATCGAATTTCACCGGCAATTCATCCTGCACCATACCATCGGCCATTGTCTCGAATCCCATTGTTTGAACTGAGCGACGCTTTTACCACAATTGGTGGGTCAGGCAATCGCCAGCCGCAAGATATTGTGGCGGGACTATTCCACGCGGATACTCGCCTCCCGCGCGATCACGATATTTTCGGCCAATTCGCGGGAAATGCGCGCCGCAAAAACCTCAGGCCCCTCACCCAGGATCAGGCCACCCTGATCGAGCAGTCGCTGGCGGATCGTAGCGTCGCGCAGCAAGCCCTGCACATCACGCGCAATGCGGTCCACGATCTCGCGCGAAATACCGCGGGGCGCGATGAAGCCATACCAGGGGCTGGTATCGGGTATGCCCATGCCGAGTTCATCCAGCGTTGGCACATCAGGCAGCACCGGCACGCGCTGCGGCCCGCCAATCGCCAGGGGGCGAAGCTTGCCATCACGCGCGAGAGCAATGGCACCAGACAAGGTGCTGAAGGTCGCGGGTACGCGCCCACCGATCACATCCTGAAGCGCGGGCACCGCGCCGCGATAGGCGACATGGGTCAGATCCAGGTTCATTTTCTTGCGGAACATCTCCAACGCGAAATGTCCTGAAGACCCATTGCCGGAGGAGGCAAAGGCCATACCGGGATCACGCCGCGCGGCCGCCACCAAATCCTGCGCGCTACGAAAGGATTGCCCGGCGCCGGTAAACAACACCGTGGGCGAAGCATAAATGTTCACGATCGGCGTAAAGTCATTGATCGTGTCATAGGGCAGGCGCGCATAGACCGCCGCATTGCTGGCATGAGTACTGGCGGCGAGAAAAATCGTATAGCCATCGGGCGCGGACCGCGCGACCATTTCAGAGGCAATCACCTGGCTCGCGCCGGGGCGATTCTCAATCACGACGGGTTGGCCCCAAAGCCGTTGCAGCGGTTCCTGCAATAGCCGCCCTGGAAAATCCGTGGGCCCGCCGGCGGGGTAGCCGATGATCATCCGTATCGGACGATCCGGCCAATTGCTGGCTTGCGCCTTGGCTTTGGTGATGATGGTGCTGGCCATCCCGGTGACCAGCAGGCTACGACGCGTGAACATTCCAGACTTTCTCCCTTGCCCTTTTCAGGCTTACCGCCCCCGAAACCGGGGGCGGATTGGGATAAGTCTAACGCAGCTTTACTGGCAGGCCAAACATTCTTCGTAATTATTGGTGGCGCCCGGCACCGCCGCGACCAGCGGCAATTGCGCCTGGTCATTGGCGGGTGCCGCCACGCCAAGGGCTGCCTGCGGCGCCACTTTTTCACTGATGGCGTCCGCGCGCTGAATGGAAAGGCTGCGGCAATAATAAAGCGACTTCACACCCTTCTTCCAGGCCGTCATGTGGATCTGGTGCAGATCCCGCTTATGCACATTGGCGGGCAGGAAGATGTTCACCGATTGCGACTGGCAGATATAGGGCGTGCGGTCGGCCGCATGTTCCACCACCCAGCGCTGATCCAATTCAAAGGCGGTCTTGAAGATCGCCTTTTCCTGTTCGTTCAGGAAATCCAGATGCTGCACGCTGCCCTTATTCACCGTCACGGTGGTCCAGGTATCCTCATCATCACGGCCATGCTTGGCCAACAGCTTCTTCAGAAAAGGGTTGCGCACAATGAACGACCCGGACAGCGTCTTATGATTATAGACATTGGCCGCGATCGGTTCGATTCCCGGGCTCGCGCCACCGCAAATGATACTGATGGAAGCGGTCGGCGCAATCGCCATCTTGTTGGAGAACCGCTCCATGAAGCCGTATTCGGCGGCATCCGGGCAGGGGCCGCGTTCTTCGGCCAGCAGCCGGGAAGCAGTGTCAGCCTGGGCGCGGATATGCTTGAACATCCGCATATTCCAAACCTTCGCCACCACGCTTTCGAAGGGCACATTCAGCGCCTGCAGGAAGGAATGGTAGCCCATCACCCCAAGCCCGACCGAGCGTTCCCGCATGGCGCTATAGCGCGCGCGTGCCATGGTATCGGGTGCCGTATCAATGAAGGATTGCAGCACATTATCCAGGAAGCGCATCACATCGGGGATGAATTGCGCCTCATCCTTCCACTCAAACCAAGTCTCCAGATTGAGCGAGGATAGGCAGCACACTGCGGTGCGTTGTTCCCCATGCTGATCAATCCCGGTCGGCAGGGTGATTTCAGAACAGAGGTTTGAGGTCTTCACCTCAAGCCCCGCCAATTTCTGATGCTCCGGCCGCGCATTATTCACGTGATCGGAATAGATGATGTAGGGCTCACCCGTTTCGATGCGCGCGGTCAGGATACGAATCCAAAGGCTCCGCGCGGAGACCTTCTTCATCAGCGCGCCATCCTTGGGCGAAACCAGCGCCCATTCCTCATCCGCTTCCACAGCGCGCATGAAGGCATCGGGAATCAGCACGCCTTGATGGAGATTGAGCGCCTTGCGATTCGGATCACCGCCGGTCGGACGGCGCATTTCCATGAATTCTTCGATTTCCGGGTGATTCACTGGCAAATAGCAAGCCGCCGACCCACGGCGAAGCGAGCCCTGGGAAATCGCCAGCGTCAGGCTATCCATCACGCGAATGAAGGGAATGACGCCCGAGGTCTTGCCGTTGCGGCCGACCTTTTCGCCAATGCCGCGCAGATTCCCCCAATAGGACCCGATGCCGCCGCCCTTGGCTGCCAACCACACATTCTCATTCCAAAGCCCAACAATGCCATCAAGGCTGTCAGAGGCTTCGTTCAAGAAGCAGGAAATCGGCAAGCCGCGAGTCGTGCCACCATTGGACAGAACCGGTGTGGCCGGCATGAACCAAAGCCGCGAGATATAGTCATAAATCCGCTGCGCATGCGCCGCATCATCGCCATAAGCGGATGCGACTCGTGCAAACAAATCCTGATAGGATTCGCCCGGCAGCAAATAACGATCATCTAATGTGGCCTTGCCGAAATCGGTCAGCAGCGCATCGCGCGACCGATCAATGCGTACTTGGCCATGGCCTTCAAGTTGAACTGCGTCGAACACGGATAACCCCCTGAGAACTTCCCCCGAGGACGGATCATGCCCCAAGTTACGGTCTGACTACAAGATGTAGTCTTGCCACAGTAGC
>JBILPX010000091.1:0-9869 GCA_044373565.1 Roseomonas sp. | reverse complement strand
CCAGCCCTGGGCGGATGGTGATGTAGGGGCGCGGTTCGCGGCTGATGGGGTCCAGATGCACGCGGATTGGGTGTTCCGCATCCGCGGTCACCATTTCATCCAGATTGGTGCGGAAGCTGAGGCACTGGCGCGGCGCGCCATCGCCGCAATCACAATGGCGCCAAAATAGTTCAACGGCGATGAAGGGCGCGTCCTCAACTTCAATTCGCCCGCGCTCCACCGGCGTTTCCAGGATATAGGACCCATCGGCAGCGCGTTTCAGCACCGAACCGAAAAGGCAGACCATTTCCTTCCGGGCGATCGGGCTGCCCCGGTAATACCAGGTGCCGTCACGGGCGATGCGGATGGCCAAATCCCCGGAATCATGCCGCGGGCGGGGCGCGCGCCCTTCCATCACATCGCCCTGCGCGTGATTTCGTCCTTTCGCCGCATCCTGAAACGCCATAATCTTTGCTTCACCCTTGCCGTAAGGCCACCTGCCACCCAACCTGACCTAAGGCGGGGACGAGTCCCGGAACCAACCAAGCTCAATATAGGGAGCCTATCCCGCATGCGTGAAGGTGCTGAGGCTGAAGAAGCTGCATTCCTGGTGCAGGAAGTTGAAAAACTGGGTCAAAAGCTGGCCGGCGTCCGCGCCGCGATCGGTTCGGCCATCTATGGCCAGGCCGATGTGGTGGAACAAAGCCTGATCGGCTTGCTCTCGGGCGGGCATGTGCTGCTGGTGGGTGTGCCGGGCTTGGGCAAGACCAAGCTGGTGGAAACGCTGGGCCGGGTGATGGGGCTGGATGCCAAGCGCGTGCAATTCACGCCCGATCTGATGCCGGCCGATATTCTGGGCAGTGAGGTGCTGGAAGACCAGGCCGATGGAAGGCGCGGCTTTCGCTTCCTGAAGGGGCCGATCTTCTGCCAATTGCTGATGGCGGACGAAATCAACCGCGCCTCACCCCGCACGCAATCGGCTCTGTTGCAGGCCATGCAGGAACAGCGCGTGGCGATTGCCGGGGAAATTCATCCTTTGCCGCAGCCCTTCCATGTGCTGGCGACGCAAAACCCGATCGAACAAGAAGGCACCTACCCCCTGCCAGAGGCGCAGCT
This sequence comes from Roseomonas sp., assembly GCA_044373565.1. Taxonomy (GTDB): domain Bacteria; phylum Pseudomonadota; class Alphaproteobacteria; order Acetobacterales; family Acetobacteraceae; genus Neoroseomonas. Next base: position 8,774 of record JBILPX010000091.1, on the reverse strand, counting down.
TGACCGTTTCCTGCTGGAAATCGCCATAAGCTACCCGGATGAGGCCGCCGAACGGGCCATGCTGCTGGCGACCACCGGCGCACCGGAAGCACCGCCACCTCAGGCACTGACCGCCGCTGAATTGATGGCCGCGCAAGCGCTGATCCGCCGCATGCCGGTGGGCGAAAAGGTGCTGGAAGCGATCCTGAGGCTGGTGCGCGGCGCCCGGCCCGAAACCGCGAGCCTGCCGATTGTGCGCGACAGCCTGGCCTGGGGTCCCGGCCCGCGCGCGGCGCAGGCGCTGATGTTGGCGAGCCGCGCGCGCGCTGTGCTGGATGGGCGGCTATCCCCTTCTTTGGATGATGTGCTGGCGCTGGCGGAACCCGTGCTGCGCCACCGCATGGCGCTGAATTTCGCCGCGCGGGCGGAGGGGGCCAAGCTTGCCGATGTGATCGCCGCGCTAAAGGCTGGCCTTGGCTGAGGCCGCTCATAACATCGTAACGGCGCGGGCCGAGGCGCTTGGCGCCCGCCTGCCGCCCTTGGTGGTGCGGGCGGAACGCATTGCGGCGACCGTGATGCAAGGGGTGCATGGAAGGCGTCGGTCCGGTCAGGGGGACGCGTTTTGGCAATTCCGCCCCTATTTGCCGGGCGATGCGGCATCGCGCGTGGATTGGCGGCAATCGGCGCGGTCTGATCGGGTTTTTATCCGTGAAACCGAATGGGAAGCCGCGCAAACCGTGGCGCTTTGGTCCGCGCGCGGCCCGGGCATGGCCTGGCGCAGCCGGGATGGGCTGCCCTTGAAACAGGAACGCGCCGATGAGCTGCTGCTGGCCCTCGCAGCCCTACTGCTGCGCGGAGGGGAAAGGGTGCGCGGCTTTGGCGCGCCGCGCGCCTTTATTGGCCGTACCGCGCTGGCGCCCTTGGCGGGTTTTCTGCCGGAACAGCCGAAGCAGCCCGCCGATCCCCGCCTGCCGCGCCATGCGCGCGTGGTGCTGTTCAGCGATTTTCTTTCGCCGCTTGAAGAAACCCGCGCCGCACTGGCGGGTTTGGCGGCGCAGGGTCTGCGCGGGCATTTGCTGCAAATCCTGGACCCGGCCGAGGAAACCCTGCCCTTCGCCGGGCATATCCGCTTTGAAGACCCCTCGGGCGGCGCCCCCGCCCCGATACCCCGGACCGAGGCTTTGCGCGGCGCCTATCAGGCCGCACTCGCTGCCCATCGGGAAGGGCTGGCCGCTGCCGCCAGCGCCATGGGCTGGAGCTTCGCTACCCATCGCACGGATCAACCGCCGGAACTGGCGCTACTTGCGCTGTTTCAGCGGCTGGACGGCGGCTGATGCTGACATTCGGCCCCATCGGCTTTGCCGCCCCCTGGCTGTTGCTTGCGCTGCCAGCGCTGCCGGTGCTGTGGTGGCTGCTGCGCGTCACGCCGCCCGCGCCGAAGCGGCAGATCTTCCCCGCAACACGCATTCTGCGCGATTTGCGCCCCATGGAGGCAACGCCAGCCCGCACGCCCTGGTGGCTTTTGCTGCTGCGCCTGCTCGTGGCGGGGCTGATCATTCTGGGCCTCGCCCGGCCCATCTGGCAGCCAAGCGCCGGCACTGGCCAATCCGGCCCGCTATTGCTGGTACTGGATGATGGCTGGGCCGCCGCACCGGATTGGGCGCGACGCATGGCGCATGCGCAGCGCATCCTGGAAGCGGCCATGCGCGAAGCTCGCCCCGTAGCGCTGCTGACCACTTCGCCACTTCAGGGTGAGGCCGATCCTCTGACTTTCCTGCCCGCCGAAGAAGCCGCGGCGCGGCTGGCAGTGGTGCGCCCCAAGCCCTGGGCGCCGGACCGCACGGCAGCGCTGGCCGCGCTGAATGCGCTGCGCGCCGCCAATCCGGGCGGGTTTGAAAGCCTGTTCCTGACCGATGGGCTGGAGCATGGCGCCAGCGAGGATGCGGCGCCCTTCCTTGCCGCGCTTGCCGCCGCCGGGCCGCTTACCCTGCTGCAGGCGCCAGCCGAGCCCCGGCGCGTGATCGCGCCGCCCGTGCTGGAAGGTGATCGGCTGCGGATCAAGCTATTGCAGGCGCCGGTGGCACTGCCAGGGCAGGTCGCGATCCTGGCGCGCGGCGGGGATGGCACCAGCCTTGCGCGGGTGGAACTTGCCCTGCCGGCGGGCGCCGGTAGCGCAGAGGCTGCGCTGCAATTGCCAAGCGAAATCCGCAACCAGGTGGTGCGGCTGGAATTGGAACCGGAAGCCGGCGCGGCGGGTGTTTTCCTGCTGGATGAAAGCTTCCGCCGCCGCCCGGTGGGCCTCAGCGCAGCCGAGGATACCGGGGCTGATGCGCCGCTGATCGGCCCGCTTTTCTATCTGCTGCGGGCGCTTGATCCCTTTGCGGAGCTGCGTCGTGGCACGCCGGAGGCGCTGCTGGCGCGGCGGCTTTCTGTGCTGATCCTGGCAGACCGCGAATTGGCGGACCCGAAGGAACGCGAAGCGCTCGATGCCTGGGTGCGCCAGGGCGGCACGCTGATCCGCTTTGCCGGGCCTCGGCTGGCAGCCAAGCAGGATTCGCTGCTGCCGGTGCCTTTGCGCGCTGGGGAGCGACAATTGGGCGGCATGCTGACCTGGGAAAAGCCGCAAACCTTGGCCTCCTTCCCCGATCATTCGCCCTTTGCCGGGCTGGTGCCGCCCGCCGAAGTTACGGTTGAACGCCAAGTGCTGGCCGAGCCTTCGCCGCGCCTGGCGGAACGAAGCTGGGCGAGGCTGGCGGATGGCACACCCTTGGTCACGGCGGAGACGCGCGGCGCGGGGCGGATTGTGCTGTTTCATGTAACCGCCCAGGCGGAATGGTCGAACCTGCCGCTTTCCGGGCTTTTCGTGGATATGCTGCGCCGCTTGGTCTCCCTTTCCGCAGGCGTTGCGGCGGGTGAGGCGGATCAGCCCTTGGCACCGCTTGAAACGCTCGATGGTTTTGGTCGGCTTGGTGCGCCACCCGCCGGTGCTGCGCCGGTTTCAGCGCGCGCCTTGGATGAAACCCGCGCTTCCCCGCGCCACCCTCCCGGCTGGTATGGCCCGGCTGGCGCAGCCGGTGAGGCCGCCTATCGCCGCGCCTTGAACCTTTCGACCCATCTGCCCGCGCCGCGTCTGATGGCAGCGCCCCCAGCCGCGGCCCGCATGGAGGCCCTGGGTGGGGAGGCAGCGGAACGTGATTTGGGGCCCTGGCTTTTGGCCGCCGCTTTCGCGCTGTTTTTGGTGGAGTTGATCGCGGCACTTGGCCTGCGCGGGTTATGGCGCCCGCGGCGTTTTGCGCTGCCCGCGCTTTTGCTGCTGGCACTGGCGCCGTGGCAGGTGAACGCGCAGGGCGTTGATGGCAGCGCGGCGCTCGCCACACGTTTGGCTTATATCCGAAGCGGTGATGCGGCGGTTGATGAAACGTCGCGGAGCGGCCTCGCGGGGCTGTCTGATTTCGTCAATCGCCGCACGGCGGCGGCGTTGGCCGAACCCCATGGCGTGACGCCGGGGCAGGATGATCTTTCCTTCTACCCGTTGCTGTATTGGGCAATTCTGCCTGATGCGCCTGCGCCAAGTGCGGCGATGGTGGCGGCGCTGAATGAATTCATGCGCCAGGGCGGCATTATCCTGATGGATACGCGCGATCAGGGCTCGGGCGAGGGCATGTCGCCAGGTGCGCGCGCGGCGCTGCGGCGCGTGACGCGGGATTTGGCGATACCGCCGCTAATCCCGGTGCCGGAAGACCATGTGCTGAACCGCGCCTTTTATTTGCTGAATGAATTGCCGGGGCGTTTTGCCGGCGGGCAGGTTTGGGTGGCGCGCGATCAGGACCGCGCCAATGACAGTGTAAGTCCGGTGATTATTGGCGGGCATGATTGGGCGGCGGCCTGGGCGATTGACCGCAATGGCCAGAACCCGCATGCGACAATCCCGGGCGGCGCGCGGCAGCGCGTGCTGGCGTATCGGTTTGGGACCAATCTGGTGATGTATGCCCTGACCGGGAACTACAAGGGCGATCAGGTGCATGTGCCGGCGATATTGGAGCGGCTGGGGAATTGAGAGCATTTTCAAGCCAAGTGGCTTCACTTGGCGACTCGGAAAATGCGACCAACAAAATGGCGCGGCGGTTATCCTCGCCGCGCCCTTTCACCTCACCTAATCGGCGGCGCGTACATCAAGCCGCCACGCGTCCATAAATCATTCAAGCCACGCGGCAGATTGATGGGGGAATTCTTGCCGAGGTTACGGTCGAAGATTTCGCCGTAATTCCCAACCGCCTTGATGGCGTTATAGGCCCAGCGCTTGTCTATCCCCATCAGTGGCCCGTGATCGCCCGAAACACCCAGCAAGCGGCGAATGGCGGGGTTTGGATTGTTCAGCATTTCATCCACATTGGCTTGCGTGACGCCCAATTCCTCAGCCTCGATCAGCGCAAATACGGTCCAGCGCACAATGTCAAAGAATTGGTCATCGCCATGGCGCACCGCCGGCGCCAAGGGTTCCTTTGAAATGATATCGGGCAGCACCACATGCTCAGCCGGGTTGCGCAAAGCGCTGCGAATGCCGGCAAGCTGGGAAGCATCAGTGGAAAACGCATCGCAGCGCCCATTGTTGTAGGCGTTGCGCGTTTCCTCATTCTGTTCAAACACCAAGGGCAGGATGCGCGTATTCGTGCTGCGCGCCCAATCCGTCAGATTGAGCTCATTCGTCGTGCCAGCGGTCACGCAGATCGTCGCCCCCGCCAGATCAGTTGCGCGTTTGGCACCGCTTGCGACACGCACCAGGAAGCCCTGACCATCATAGAAATTGACGGCAGTGAAATTGAGCCCATTGGCGGTATCACGCGTATGCGACCAGGTGGTGGTGCGCGACAGCATATCCACCTGCCCCGATTGCAACGCGGGCAGCCGCGCCTGGGAAGACAGGACCACGGAGCGCACCTTATTCGCATCGCCCAGAATTGCGGCAGCAACCGCGCGACAGGTATCTGCATCCAACCCGCGATTGATGCCTTGGCTATCAACCACACCAAAGCCGGGTGCCCCCGGATGCGCGCCACAAATCAGCGCATCACGTGCGCGAATGGCGGCAACGGTTGGGCCTTGTTGCACCGGTTGCGCGAAGGCCGGCAGCGTGGCGAGCAAGCCAGCGGCAAGCAGGAATTTGGTTTTCATGTTTTTTCCTCCCGGAATAGTGAGTTTCATGACGATATAGGCTTCGCAATGCGCTGCCACAGGGCAACGCCACACAGCACGGCGAGTGCCATCAACAGGCGCTGCGTATCGGGCAGCAAATGCAAGAAGGCGGCGGCCAGCCCTACAAGACCCATGGAGCAGCGCAAGACCCACCCCATGGGGCGCAACAAATACCCTGCATAGGCCGATGTTATCAGCGTGAGTGCCGAAACCTGAATGAGTGTCGCGGTTGCGATATCAAACAAACTGCCGCGCAACATGATCCCTGGGTCATAGATGAAGGCAAAGCCCACGGTGAAGCCGGCAATGCCAAAGCGCGAAGCATGCAGGCTGGCAATGGTCGGGCTTGCCTTGGCGATGGCTGCGGCGGCGAAGGCGGCGGCGGCCACCGGTGGTGTCGCATCCGCGATCACCGCGAAATAGAAGACGAAAAGATGCGCCTGCAAAACATCAATACCAAGCGGCCGGCCCAATTCCAGCACCTGCGGCACACCAATGGCCGCGGCGATGATGTAGGAAGGTGTTGTCGGGATACCGAGGCCAAGTACCAGCACGGTGATACACAGCAGCACCAGCAGCAGCGCCAAATTGCCCGCCGCCAAATCCTTGATGATGCCACCAAAGGCCACCACCATGCCGGTCGCCGTCAGTGCGGAAACCACCACGCCAGCGCCCGCAATAGAAACCGCGAGCGGCGCCATGGTGAAGCCGGCATCGGCCAGGCTATTCAGCACGGCACGCCAGCCCATCCGCGTGCGCGCGCGCAGCAGCGAAACCCCCACCATGGCAAGTGTTGCACAGAAGGCTGCGAAATTACCGCTCCAGCGTTCCGTCATTAGATAGACCAGCAAACCGATCGGCAGCACCAGATGCGCATCCTGAAGCACTTCGCGCCAGGCCGGAATATCCTTGACCGCCATGGGTTCAATGCCGAGCTTCTTCGCTTCGAAATGCACGGCCGCCAGGATCGCGAAGTAATACATCACCGCGCCAATGGCCGCCGCGATGATGATATCGCCGTAAGGGATATTGGTGATTTCCGACATGACAAAGGCCGCAGCACCCATCACGGGCGGCATCAGCGCACCGCCCACGGAAGCCGCGCTTTCAATGCCCGCCGCGACCGCAGGGCGATAGCCAACGCGCATCATCAGCGGAATGGTCATCGCCCCAGTGGTAATCACATTGGAGACAGAAGATCCGCTCATGGTGCCGAATAGGCCGGAGGTGACCACAGCAACCTTGGCCGGCCCGCCGCTATAGCGCCCGGCCACGGCGGCGCCAAGGTTGGAAAACAACCGCCCCGTGCCGCTGCCCTGCATGAAGGAACCAAACAGGATAAAGACTGCGATGGTTGTCGCGACAATCCCCGTAAGTGGCCCATAAACGCCGCCCGCCGTCGGCACCAGCCAGGCGGCTTCAATGATCTCGTTCAATTTGAAATTGCGCGTGTTCAAGACGCCCGGCAAATGATGGCCGATGAACATGTAAAGCAGGCAACCCGCCACCATCCAGGCGAGGCCAGGTTCCACCGCGCGGCGGATCGCTTCCAGCATTGTCACCAGACACACAATGCCAAGCGTCAGCATCAGCGGCGTGAAGGGGTCCACATATTCCATGCGGTCATTGACGGCACCGGCATTCACAAAAACCCATAAATGCGGCGCGGCGGCGGCGATGGTCCACAGCCAATCAAAAAGGCTTGGCCGATTTTGTGGCGAGCGTTTCTGAAACGCCGGATACATCAAAAAAAGTGGTGGCGTGAAGACCAGCAGATGCAGGCTCCGCATTTCGATCGGCTCCGGAAATCCGAAGCCGCCGAAATAAAGATGCAACGCCGCCCATCCCGCCATCCAAAGCGTGATGGCGCTTTTCAGCCATCCATCAAGCGCGCGCATGGCGTGCCCCCCTCAGAGCATTTTCAAGCCAAGTGGAATCACTTGGCGGCTCGGAAAATGCGACCAAACAGCAGTTTAGTGCCTGTCTAGTGACCGCATGTGAACCGGAAAGGCACTATCGCCCGCGCAGTAGCGTGTTCAGGCCGGCGGATTGGCGCCGGCTTCACGGAAGGCGCGCATCGCACCGCCCGCCAGCGGCACGCCGCGATAGGCAACCGATGTCATCGGATTCCAAGCGCCCATGCTGGCATGGATGGCAATCAGCCTTTGCCCACGGTTGCGGATCAGCGTGCGGGTGATCTTGTAGGTCACATCATTCGGCACGCTTTCATGCACAAGGATCACGCTATCCATCAGCGTCACCGGCACATCGCCCGTCATGAGCGTTGGATAGGTCGCGCCGGGCAGAATGCCCTGCGCATAGGCATATTCCTTTTGCAAATGGTCGCGCACATCCTGCGGGAAGGCGACCATGGTGCCGCCGCGCCGGCCTTGTGCGACTTCGGTGAAAATCGCCGCCGGGCGCGCGAGTGCAGCGTAAAGATAATCTACCTGGCCATCATTATAGGCAGAGGCGATATCGGCGTATGACCCGGTAAGGTAACGCCCGCCATCAGCCCTGATCTTGTCCGGGCTGGTGCCGAGGAATTTCAGGATGCGCTGCAGCGTCATTTCATCCGTGCTGCTGCGCTGCGGGGCTGCGATTTTGAGGCCGCGCTGCGTCAGGATGGCGCGCATATCCGCAGGCCCCGCGCCCTTGTGACGCAGGAAATGGTGTTCCGTCGGCGAATAGCCAGTGCCAAGGCAACGCAGCTTGTCGTGCTTGGCGCTGTAGGGCTCAATCCCCTGCACGGCGGAGGCTGAGAAAGCATCAATCCCCCAACCCATCTGGGATTGGTTGTTGTTGATGCGGGTGGAATTGGCCAAGCCCCCGCCGGGCACGACGCGGATTTGGAGATCCGGGTTTTCTTCCCGGATCAGGGAAGAAAGCCCAGCCGCCATGGTGTACCAGCCACCACCGACGGACCCCGCCACCCATTCCAGCGTGGTTTGCGCCGAAGCGGTGCGGATGAAGGGGGTGGCAAGCACAGCGCCGAGCAGCAGGCGGCGTGAGGTCAGAAGTGTCATGATGATCTCTCCCTGGTTTGATGGCGGAGTCCGGCCATAGGGGCGTTTCGCGCGCGACGCGATGGCCTTGGGCTGGATTCCTTGAATCTCGGGTGAAGGTTCGCATGCGTGCGCGGGGCTAGGCAAGCGCCTAATTCTTGCTGAAACGCTGGGCAGCTTCGGCCCCACGGCGCGGTTTCCTCGGCCTTGGCGCAATTCAAGGCTTGCGATTCCGAGGCAAAAAGACCAAAAGATTTCAATGTAAGAAGGGGTCGGCAGCGTCCCGCAAAAGGAGGCCCTCGGCCATGACAGTTTCAGCAGTCCTGCGGCAGAAGGGTAACGCCGCCATTTCCGTAACGCCCGAAACCCCTGTGCTTGAAATTGCCAGCATCATGGCGGCGCGCCGCATTGGCGCCGTGCTGATCGTGACCGCTTCCGGTCAGGTCGCTGGCATTCTCAGTGAACGTGACATCGTGAAGGCGGTGGCGGATCGGGGGAATGGCATCAGCAGCATGGCCGCTGAGGAACTGATGACGCGCGACGTCATCATGATCGGCCCCGATACGCCGGTGGAAGCAGCGCTTGAAATCATGGACC
>JBILPX010000090.1:0-9923 GCA_044373565.1 Roseomonas sp. | reverse complement strand
GTGGTGAGGGGCTGGATGTGCTCGCCGCGATTCAAGCTGATATCTCGACATCAAGTATCAGTGGCTTTGAGGCACTGTTGGTGAGCACTAATGTCCGCCTGCGGCTTGCGCAATTCAACGGCTTTGATGTCATCGGCAGTTATACCGGTAGTGTCTACGACATCTATGGAATGGATGCCGGGCTTTACGATCTTTCTGTGCGCCCCACCAGTAATCTGCGCACGTTATTCGGTTCAATCGGCAGCGATACGCTGCGCGGCGATATGCTTGGCAATTCGCTGAATGGCCAGGCTGGCAATGATGTAGTTGAAGGCCTTGCTGGAAATGACTCCTTGGCTGGCGGGGATGGTAATGACAGCGTTTTTGGTGGTGATGGCAATGACAGTCTTACTGGCGGCAATGGCGCTGACCTGCTGCATGGTGAAGATGGCAATGACACTCTGATCGGCGATGCCGGGGCCGATACCTTGGTTGCGGGAGCCGGCAATGATCTGCTGAATGGCGGCGCTGATAATGACCTTCTGAGCTACGCGGAGCTCACCGCGGCCAGCCAGGCTGTCACGGTTAATCTCACGACGCTGCGGGCCATTGGCGCTGCGGGTAATGATACGCTTGCGGCGCTTGAAAATGTCCTGGCCGGTGCTGGCAGTGACAGCATTTTTGGCGACAGCCTCGGCAACCAGCTTTTTGGCGGCAATGGCCAGGACACGCTGGCCGGTGCCGGTGGCAATGACCTGATTGATGGCGGCTTGGGGATTGATTTCATCAGCTATATGGAACTGACACTGGCAACACAGGCCGTCACGGTTGACCTGGTGACATTGAGAGCCACGGGCGCTGCCGGCAATGACACCATCGCTGGAATTGAGAATATAGTGACTGGTGCCGGCAATGACAGTCTGCGCGGTGATGGGTTTGCTAATTTCCTTTCCGCGGGTTCTGCCAATGATACGATGGCTGCTGGCGGAGGTGATGACACGGTGCTGGGCGGACCTGGCGCTGATAGGATTGATGGTGGCACCGGCATTGACCTACTGAGCTATGGCGATCTTCCCGCAGCGTCTGACGGGGTCACGGTTGATCTTGTGGCCATGAAGGCTTCGGGGACCGTCTTCAACGATACTGTTGCGGGTTTTGAAAATGTACTCTCGGGCGCCGGCAATGACTGTTTGCTGGGCGATAGTGTTGCGAATTTTCTGACCTCTGGCCTTGGTGCAGACACGATTTTGGCTGACGCCAACAATGATACCGTTGCGGGTGGTTTCGGTGCTGACTGGCTTGATGGTGGCGCTGGTATCGACCTGCTGAGCTATGCTGACCTCAATGCAGCCAGCCAGGCTATGATCGTCGATCTTGTCATGGGGCGGGCTTTCGGCGCTGCCGGGAATGATACGCTCAGCGCCTTTGAAGGGGTGCTAGCAGGGGCGGGCAGCGATTGTCTTATCGGCGATGCGCTTGCGAATTTCCTCTCCTCCGGGCACGGTAATGATACTATTGCTGCCGGTGCCGGCGATGATACCATTATCGCAGGCTTGGGTGCCGATAGGGTTGATGGCGGCACCGGCAATGATCTTTTGGATTATGCGGATGTCCTAACCTCCGCGCAGAGCATCACCATTGACTTGGTATATGGTAGAATCATCAGTGCCGATGGTGCTGGCGCAGTCACAGGTATTGAAAATATCACCGCCGGCGCTGGTAATGATTGCCTTATCGGCGACGGTTTCGGGAATGTGATTCTGGCCGGCGCGGGGGAAAACACTATTTCGGCAAGTGGCGGCAATGATACAATTGTCGCTGGGTTTGCAGCAGACATTATTGATGGCGGTAGCGGCGTTGATTTGCTCAGTTACGCAGCGCTTGCGGCGGCAACCCATGCAGTCACGATCAATCTTGTGGCGCAGAGCGCCGCCGGCGCTTCGGGTAATGACACGATCATTGGCATCGAAAACCTGATTACCGGCGCGGGTGGTGACAGCATCATCGGCAATGGTCTTGCCAATATCATCTCCTCCGGCGCGGGGAGTGATACAATTCTGGCTGGCGCAGGCGATGACAGTGTGGATGGTGGAAGTGGCACGGATTGGCTGAGCTATGCGGATTTCCTGAACGCAAGCCAGAGCACGACCATTGATCTTGGCATACGCCGGGCCACAGGCGCTTCAGGAGAAGACAGCTTTGCCGGGATCGAGAATGTGGTCACCGGCAGCGGCCAGGATTGCCTCATCGGAGATTCACTCGCGAATATGCTTGCTGCAGGTGGCGGAGATGACTCCATCCTAGGTGATAGCGGCAATGACTCACTGATGGGCGGCCTTGGGAATGATTCCATTCATGGCGGCGCAGGTGTGGATCTTCTGAGCTATGTGGACATGACCGCGACGACCCAAGCCATCACCATTAACATGGTCAGTATGCGCGTGGTGGGTGCAGCGGGCAGTGATTCCTTCATGGGTATTGAAAATGTCTTGGCTGGCGCCGGGCATGACAGTCTTCTGGGGGACAGCCTGGCCAATTCGCTTTCAGCCGGTGGGGGTAATGATACCATCAGCGGCGGGGCGGGTGCCGATAGCATTGATGGTGGCAGCGGGACTGATCTTGTCAGCTATGCGCATCTTCTGGAATCGAGCCAAGCCGTCACAGTTGATCTTCTGGCAAGAAGGGCGTCGGGTGCAGACGGTAGTGACTCGCTCTTGGGAATCGAGAATGTGGTCTCGGGCGCAGGGAATGACTGCCTGGTTGGTGATGCGCTTGCGAATATGCTCTCGGGCAGTACTGGCAATGACTCACTTTCGGGTGGTGACGGCCGGGATAGTTTGACGGGCGGCGATGGCAATGACCGCATCCTTGGTGGGACTGCCAGTGATTCCTTGATGGGAAATACGGGCAATGACACGCTTGTGGGCGGCACCGGGGCGGATACGCTCATTGGCGATTTGGGTAATGATCATTTCATATTCGATGCCGCGCTCGGCGCCGGTGAGGTAGATCTTGTTGCGGGTTATGTTGTCGCTGAGGACACTATCCTGCTTGATGATGCTATTTTCACGGGCCTGGGACCGCTCGGCGTTTTGGCCGCTGGTGCGTTTCGTGCGGGTGCTGCCGCCGCCGATGCGGATGATCGTATCATCTTCAATAGCGTGACTGGCGCGCTGTTATATGATGCTGATGGAAATGATATTGGCGCAGCCATACAGTTTGCGACCATCACGTCACTGGTTGGCACCATCACCAACACGGAATTCCTGGTGGTGTGATCAGCCCGGGCGATGCGCCATTGCTGGCTTTGGCTGGGCTACAAGCGCCAGCCACTATGCATGGCCACAATGCCGCCCGATAGGTTGCGATAGGAAACGCGCTCCAACCCCGCGCGGCGCATCATACCGGCCAGCGTTTCCTGGTTCGGGAACATGCGAATGCTCTCGGCCAAATATTCATAGGAAGCGCGGTCCTTCGCAACATATTCGCCAATCACTGGCAGCGCCTTGAAGGACCAGGCATCATAAAGCGCATCCAGGGCCGCGACTTCAAGTTTTGAGAATTCTAGGCAATGAAACCGCCCACCGGGGCGGAGCACGCGCCTTGCTTCGGCCAGAACCGCATCCTTGTCGGTGCAATTGCGAAGCCCAAAGGCGATGGAAACACGTTCCACACTACGATCAGGGAGCGGAATGCGTTCCGCATCCACGCACATGAAGGAAAGCCCGCTGACCAAGCCACGAGACAGCGCCCGGCCCTGCGCCACTTCCAGCATGGCAGGGTTCACATCCGTCAGGATAACGCGCCCTGCGCCGCGTTCCATGGCAAGGAAGGAGATATCTCCGGTTCCCCCCGCAAGATCGAGCAAGGTATCATGCGGCCCTGCGCCAATGGCATTGACAAAAATGCGCTTCCAGATGCGATGCACGCCAAGCGACATGAAATCATTCATGATGTCATATTTGGGCGCTACGCTTTCAAATACGGCTCGCACCATCCCGGCCTTTTCGGCCTTGGGGATTTTGCGGTAACCGAAATCTGTCTCTGGGGCGGCGGTGTCGTTCATGGCGTCAACATAGGCGCCAATCGGCGGAAAGGGGAGGGGCAATGCCCGAATTGCCGGAAGTGGAAACCGTGATGCGCGGCCTTCAGGCCGTGCTGGAGCATGAGCGCATCGTCTGGGCCGAAACCCGGCGCGATGGCATGCGCTTTCCCTTCCCGCCGCGCCTGGCGGAACGGCTGCGCGGGCGGCGGGTGCTGAGCTTTCGCCGCCGGGCGAAATATATCCTTATGCGGCTGGAAGGGGGCGAAAGCCTGCTGATCCACCTTGGCATGTCGGGGCGCATGGTGGCGCGGCGGGAAGGCGCGGCGGTGGAGCCTCGGCAGGGCAAGCAGGGCGTCTTTTCTGACGCGCGCGGCCATAACGCCCCGCCCGAGGCGCATGAACATTTGGCCTTCGGCACCGATGGCGGCTGGCATATCGGCTTTGTGGACCCGCGCCGCTTCGGCAGCGTGGATCTGGTGGCGACGGACGCCGAGGACCAACACAAGCTACTGGCGGGCCTTGGCCCGGAGCCGCTGGGGCCGGAAATCACCGCTTCCTGGCTTTCCGCGGCGCTGGCGGGCAAGCGCACCCCGATCAAGGCCGCACTTTTGGATCAGCGCGTCATCGCCGGGCTTGGCAATATCTATGTCTGTGAGGCGCTGTACCGCGCCGGCATCTCGCCCCGCCGTTCCGCCCATACGGTGGCGGGGGCGCGGGCGGCACGGTTGGCGCCCGCCATCAAGGCCGTGCTGACCGAGGCGATTGCCGCGGGCGGATCGAGCCTGCGGGATTACGTCCGCGCCGATGGCGAGATTGGGCGCTTTCAGGAGAATTTCGCCGTCTATGGACGGGAAGGGGAAGCCTGCCCCGGCTGTCCCGGCCAACCGGACTGCCCGGGGATTAAGCGCATTGTGCAATCCGGCCGATCGAGCTTTTTCTGCCCCGTTCGGCAGCGCTAAACCCGTGTTATGAGTATGCCTACAACAACAGATGAAGGAGAACCGCCATGGCCCCTGAAATGATCCTGGTTGAAACCCACGGCAAAACCGGGTTGATCCGGCTGAACCGTCCTCAGGCTTTGAATGCGCTGTGTGATCAATTGATGATCGAACTCGGCACCGCCTTGCGCGCTTTTGATAAGGACCCGGCCATTGCCGCCATCATCATCACCGGCAGCGAAAAGGCCTTCGCGGCAGGTGCCGATATCAAGGAAATGAAGGATCGCAACTTTCCGGGCGTCTATTTCAATGATTTCATCGGCGCCAATTGGGAAACTGTGCTGGAAATCCAAAAGCCCGTGATAGCTGCCGTATCTGGCTTTGCGCTGGGCGGTGGCTGTGAATTGGCGATGATGTGTGACCTGATCATCGCGGCTGACACCGCGAAATTCGGCCAGCCGGAAATCAATCTGGGCATCATCCCGGGCGCCGGCGGCACGCAGCGGCTCACGCGCGCCATCGGCAAGTCCAAAGCCATGGAAATGGTGCTGACCGGCCGGATGATGAATGCCGAGGAAGCGGAGCGCGCCAATCTGGTCTGCCGCATTGTGCCGGCGTCTGAATTGATCGCGGAAGCGCTGAAGATTGCTGAGAAGATCGCGGCCCTTTCCGGGCCTTCGGTCGCCATGGCGAAGGAAGCTGTGAACGCCGCCTTTGAAAGCAGCCTGACAGAAGGCGTGCGCACGGAACGGCGCCTGTTCCTTTCCCTGTTTGCGACCGCGGATCAGAAGGAAGGCATGTCGGCTTTTGCGGAAAAGCGGAAGGCCGCTTTCACGAATCGGTAAACGCGGCTGCCCCCTGTTTCGCTCACGCGCGGCAGGGGGCAGAACCTTTGGTTGAATTGAAGTAAATCACATTTTATCCAGAGTTTTATTTGGTAAATTTCAGTCAAAAAATTTTCTTATAAAACAAAGCTTTCAGAATTTTCTTCACGAATTCTTATTTTCCCTAAAAAAATCATGGAAAAATCTCTTAAAATATCTTAGTCTTCGATTAACCAAACGGAGACCGAAGCGATGAGCGCATCCACCATCACCCTTCCAGAAACCGAAGCCAAGGCGGCTGAAGTTTTCGCCTTCCCGCAGCGCCCGCAGGATCGGTTGCGCATCGCGCTGCATAAGCTGGATGAGGCGCTGCGCGCCCAGGCGCGCGCCACCTCAGATTTCCGCTCTGCCATGGGTGAATTGAAGTGCAAGGTTGGCGGCATGCAGGACGGGATGGTGGCCTATCGTGATGCTTTGGACCGCACCGCGACTGAAATTGACCGCGCGGTGAAGAAGGCCAAGGAATTGCAGGAAACCGCCCAGCGCATGGTGCCGCACGGTTGAAGCGACAAAGGGCGGGTTTTAGGCCCGCCCATACTTCTTACAGTTTCACGCTTTCCCAGACCCAACCGCGCTTGGCGTGATCCGCCTTTTGCCAGGCTTCGATCTGGTCCTTCAGGCGCATCGTCAGCGCGATATCATCCAGCCCTTCCAGCAGCGCATCGCGCTTGCGCGCATCAATGCTGAAGGGGATTTCGGCACCTTCTGGCGTAATCACCACCTGGCGAACCAGATCAATCGCGGTATGGCGCGCACCTTGGCTTGCTTCAGTTTCCGCCGCGATTTGCTTCACCACCGCCACGGGCAGGGCAATCGGCAGCAGGCCGTTCTGGAAGCAATTATTGTGGAAAATATCGCCGAAGCTTGGCGCAATCACACAGCGAATGCCCGCCCCCATCAGCGCCCAAACCGCGCCTTCCCGCGATGATCCGCAGCCGAAATTGGCGTCTGCGAGCAGAATGGGCGCTTCCCGATAGGGCGCCTTGTTGAGCACGAAATCCGGATTTTCCGAGCCATCCGCCAGAAAGCGCAGATTCTCGAAGGCGTAGGGGCCAAGCCCGGTGCGCCCTGTACCAACCAGGCGCTGGATGCGGATGATCAAATCCGTATCCACATTGGCGCGCATCAAGGGCGCGGCAGGGCCGGAGAGTTTGGTGAATTTTTCCATGGTTTTTGCCCCTGTCTTACGCCATGAATTGCCGCACATCGGCAATGGCGCCCGCCAGCGCCGCTGCCGCAGCCATGGCCGGTGATGCCAAATGCGTCCGCGCCCCCGGCCCCTGACGGCCCACGAAATTGCGGTTCGATGTGGAAACGCAGCGCGCACCTGGTGGCACGGCTTCTCCATTTGCGGCGACACATAACGCGCAGCCGGGTTCGCGCCATTCAAAGCCCGCGGCAGTGAAGGCGGCATCTAGCCCTTCGGCTTCGGCTTCGCGCTTCACGCGTTCAGAACCAGGCACGACCCAGGCCGTGACATGCGGCGCCACTTTTCGCCCGCGCAGCACGGCGGCGGCGGCGCGCAAATCCTCGATCCGAGAATTGGTGCAGGAACCTATGAAGACCCAATCAATCTTGGTGCCCGCAATCGGTTGTCCGGGGGTCAGGCCCATATAGGCCAAGGCCGCTTCATACGCAGCGCGGCGGATCGGGTCTGGCGTTGATGCCGGGTCCGGCACGTGGCCGGTGACGGGCAGCACCTGTTCCGGGCTGGTGCCCCAGGTGATTTGCGGGGCGATATCCGCCATGGAAATCAACAGATCGGAATCGAAGACGGCATCGGCATCACTTGGCAGGCTGCGCCAATGCGCGATGGCCGCATCCCAGGCCGCTCCCTTGGGCGCGAAGCGCCGGCCGGCGAGCCATTCATAGGTGACATCATCTGGCGCCACCATGCCCATCTTCGCACCCATTTCGATGGAAAGATTGCAGAGCGTGAGGCGCCCTTCCACCGAAAGCGCGCGCACCGCCGAACCGGCATATTCCACCGCGTAGCCTATGCCAGCACTGGTGCCGAAACGGCCAATGGCATGCAGGATCATGTCCTTCGGCGTAACGCCGGCAGGTGCCGCGCCCTCAAAGCGAATGCGCATGCGCTTTGGTTTTTTCTGCGGCAGGGTTTGTGTGGCCAGCACATGGCGCAATTCTGATGCGCCAATGCCGAAGGCCAAGGCGCCAAGCCCGCCATTGGTGCAGGTATGGCTATCGCCGCACACCACGGTGGTGCCTGGCAGCACAATGCCAAGTTCTGGCCCCATCACATGCACAATGCCATTGCCATCCTGGCCAAGATCGAAAAGCCGGACGCCCGTTTCAGCGGCCCGCTTGCGTAAACCTGCGATCAGCTCGCCACCTTTCGGGAAGGTTTCGGCGGTACGCCCGGGCGATGTCGCCACCGCGTGATCAGGTGTGGCGAAGGCAAGTTCCGGGTGCGGCACAGCATAGCCCGCTTCCCCCACTTCGCGCAGCGCCCGCCCGCCCGAGAGATCATGCAGCAGCACGCGGTCGCAATGCAGTAGCGACCAGCCGGAACCAAGATCCGCGATCACATGCGGGTCCCAAATCTTGTCAAACAGCGTCGCCGGCATGTTCATTCCCCTAATGCTTGACGGCGGCACCACTGGCACCGCACCGTCAGACCCTATCACGCCGCGCCAAAGATGCGCGGTCAAGCTGGGGAGGGGTAACATGGCGCGGATCACGCGGCGCGGGCTTGCAGGCTTGGGTTTGGCCGCACCTTTGCTGGCACGGCAGGCTTGGGCGCAGGGCATCTATCCTGATCGGCCCGTGCGCATGATTGTCCCCTATAGTGCTGGCGGTGTGGCGGATACCATTGCGCGCATTATTCAGCCGAAAGTGGCGGAACATCTCGGCCAATCCTTCATCATCGAAAACCGCACTGGCGCATCGGGTTCCATCGGCGCCATGGCGGTCGCGCAAAGCCCCGCCGATGGCCATACGTTTTTGTTTGAAGGTGCGACCTTCGCGACTCTGCCTTTGGTGAGCCGGAGCCTGCCGATTGACTATACCTCGGCCTTTATGCCCGTCGTGCAGGTCACAACGCAGCCCTATATGCTCGCCGTGCGCGCGGGTTTTCCGGCGCGCGATATGGCGGGGTTTGTGGCGGAAGCCAAGCGCCGGCCGGGAGAAATCACCTACGGTACGCCAGGTGTTGCGCATATCGGCCATTTCATGGGCGAATTGCTGCAATTGCTGGCCGGCATCAAGCTGGAACACATCCCCTATCGCGGCGGTGCCGATGTGGCGCGCGAATTGGCGGGTGGGCGGCTGGATGCGGGCATCATTTCCTTTTCAAGCCTGCGGCCCGCGGTAGAACGCGGCACCACGTTGCTGGCGAGCACCGCCGCCGAACGGCAAGCCAGCCTGCGGCAAATCCCCGTGATTGCTGAGACCTATCCCGGCTATGATCTGGTGTCCTGGACGGGGTGTTTCGCGCCCGCCGGCACACCGGAAGCAGCGCAGAATCGTTTTGTTGCGGCTATTCATCACGCGTTGAAGGACCCGGCCATTCAGGCGCGACTGGAAGCGACCGGGGCGGACCCGGTGATATCCTCCCCCGGCCTCTATCAGGCGGTGATCGCCAAGGACCGCGAAGTCGCGCGGCGCATTGTGGCCGCGACCGGGCTTTCAATATCCTGACCGGGCTGGACAGGCAGGGCCTGAAGGCGGAAGCTTTCGCCCAAGGAAACGAACCGGAGCCGCCACATGGCCGATACCAACAAGATGCGACTGCATTGGTCGCCACGCTCACCTTTTGTGCGCAAGGTGATGATCGCCGCGCATGAATTGGGGCTGGCGGATCATATTGAAACGACGCGTACGCGCGTTGCGACCAATCAGGTGCATAAGGGGCTGCTGAGCGACAACCCGCTTGGCAAGATTCCAACGCTGATCCTGGCCGATGGCACGATCTTGTATGATTCGGTGGTGATCTGCGAATACCTGGACAGCATCGCCGCCAAGCCGAAGCTATTCCCGCCCTCAGGCCCCGCGCGCTTCAAGGCGCTGCGCCGCCATGCGCTTGGCAATGGCTATTTGGATATGCTGCTGACCTGG
>JBILPX010000365.1:0-3062 GCA_044373565.1 Roseomonas sp. | reverse complement strand
GCGCCCCAGTCGCGCCATTTCTGCACCCATGACACAGACACAACACGACCCCCTGGGCTGGCACGGCACCACCATTCTTTGCGTCCGCAAGGGCGGGCAAGTGGCCATGGCCGGGGATGGGCAGGTCTCGCTTGGGCAGACCGTGGTGAAGGGCAATGCGCGCAAAATCCGCCGGATTGCCGGCGGCAAGGTGCTGGCGGGCTTTGCCGGCGCCACGGCTGATGCCTTCACGTTGCTGGAACGGCTGGAAGCCAAGCTGGAACGCTTCCCGGACCAATTGGAACGGGCCTGCGTTGACCTGGCCAAGGATTGGCGGACGGATCGCTATTTGCGCCGCCTGGAAGCTTTGCTGGCGGTCGCGGACCACAAACGTTCATTGCTCGTGACCGGGCAGGGCGATGTGCTGGAACCGGAAGATGCCATCATCGGTATTGGGTCCGGTGGCAATTACGCGCTTTCTGCCGCGCGTGCGCTCCTGCCCGTGGAAGGCGTAGAAGCCGAGGAGATTTGCCGGCGGGCGATGAAGATTGCCGCGGATATCTGCGTCTATACCAACGGCAATATCATCCTGGAAACGCTGGCCGCGAGCGCGGGAGACGCGCCATGACCGAAACGGTGAACCTGTCACCGCGTGAGATCGTCTCGGAGCTTGATCGGCATATTGTCGGCCAGCTGGAAGCCAAGCGCGCGGTGGCGATTGCATTGCGCAACCGTTGGCGGCGCCTGCAATTAGCCCCGGGGATGCGCGAAGAAGTGATGCCGAAAAATATCCTGATGATCGGTCCGACCGGCTGCGGCAAGACAGAAATCGCGCGCCGCCTGGCGCGGCTGGCGCATGCGCCGTTTCTGAAGGTGGAAGCAACGAAATTCACCGAAGTTGGCTACGTTGGCCGCGATGTTGAAAGCATTGTGCGAGATTTGGTGGAAGTTGCCATCACCATGGGCCGCGATGCCGCGCGCAAAGGCGTGCAGGCCAAGGCGGAATTGGCGGCGGAGGAAACGCTGCTGACAGCGCTTGTGGGTGAAGGGGCATCAGGGGAAACACGGTTAAAGTTCCGCCGCATGCTGCGTGAAGGGCAGTTGGAAAACCGCGAGATTGAAGTGCAATTGGCCGATTCAGGCCCGGCTATGCCGATTGGCATGATGGATCTGCCGGGCGGCCAGCCGCCGCAAATGCAGAATTTACAGGATATGTTCGGCAAGATGTTCGGCGGGCGCAGCAAATCCCGCAAAATGACGGTGGCCGAAGCCCGCACCGCGCTGCTGAAGGATGAAGCCGACAAGCTATTGGATCAGGATGCGGTGGTACGCGAAGCACTTGCCAATGTTGAAGCCAATGGCATCGTATTCCTTGATGAAATTGACAAGATTTGCGCGCGCACAAGCGAAAGTGGGATGCGCGGTGGGGATGTTTCGCGCGAAGGGGTGCAGCGCGATTTGCTGCCGCTGATTGAAGGCACCACCGTCACGACCAAGCACGGGCCGGTGAAGACGGATCATGTGCTGTTCATCGCGTCTGGCGCGTTTCATCTGGCGAAGCCATCCGATCTTTTGCCGGAATTGCAGGGTCGCTTGCCGATCCGCGTGGAATTGAAGGCGCTGTCGCGCGATGATTTCCGCCGGATTTTGACGGAGCCGGAACATTCCCTGCTCAAACAATACACCGCGCTGCTTGGCACGGAATCCGTGGCGCTGGATTTCACGCCCGATGCGGTTGAAGCGATTGCTGATCTGGCCGCGGAAATCAACGCGAGTGTCGAGAATATCGGCGCGCGGCGGCTGGCGACCGTGCTGGAACGGCTGCTTGAAGAAATCTCCTTCACCGCGACCGATCGCGCGGGGGAAGCGATTGCGGTGGATGCCGCCATGGTGCGCGACCGCGTGGCGCCGCTTGCCGCCAGCGCTGATCTTTCGCGCTATATCTTATAGGTCATGCCTGCTTCGCATCCGCTCACCAGACATGGCCTAACCTATGTTTGGTCGCATTTTCCGAGTCGCCAAGTGCGCACACTTGGCTTGAAAATGCCGCGTAGGATTTGGTCGCATTTTCCGAGTCGCCAAGTGCGCACACTTGGCTTGAAAATGCTCCAGCCATGAGCCTTACAGTCAGCGCCACCCCGCCGCCACTGGGTCCCCGGGCCGCCGCCGAATTGCGCGCGGCGTTTGACGCGTTGGAAAACCCCTCCCTCGCCGCACGGCTTTCGGCGACGGTTGGGACACCGATTGAAGCTCTGACCGCGCGCCTGCCAAGCTCCCTGCAAGGCGGTCTGCAAGGCGTGGTGCGAACAGCGCTGACAACTTCGATGGCGGCAGCGCTGCGGTCATCGCCGGCGGCCACACCTTCGATTTTGTCGTCATCTTGGCTGCATCGCGGCCTGGCGGCGGCAACCGGGGCAGCGGGCGGCGCCTTTGGCCTGGCTGGCACCTTAGTGGAATTGCCGGTTTCTACCACCGTGCTGCTGCGCCAAATCGCCGCCATTGCGGCGGAGGAGGGCGAGGATTTGTCGCGCCCGGAGATTGCCGCCGAATGTCTGAAGATTTTTGCGTTAGGCGGGCGCGGCAAAAGTGATGATGCGGCTGAATCTGGTCATTTTGCACTGCGCATCGCATTGGCCGAGGCGCTGAAGGGCAGCATCGGCGCAACCGTACTGCCCGGCTTCATCGCCGCCATCGCAGCGCGCTTTGTCGGCCCCGTGGGGCTGAAGCTTTCCGCCCAGGCAGCACCGTTGATTGGCGCCGCGGCAGGTGCCGCGATCAACCTGGCGTTTCTGGAACATTTCCGCGGCGTCGCGCGCGGGCATTTCACGCTGCGGCGGTTGGAACGCGTGCATGGGCCAGCGCCGGTGCGCGCGGCTTATGAAAAGCTAGCGGCTACGCGGGATGTGGCGTTTTCGAAGGTTTAGTGCCTGTCCCGTCTACATTCGTTTACCGGACAGGCGCTACATTCGTATCTCGTCGCATTTTCTGAGCCGCCGAGTGATTTCACTTAGCTTGAAAATGCTCCTTATGGCGTGACCCGTCGAACCGGGTCACGCCATGCGCCTGATCACCCACGATGCAGT
>JBILPX010000364.1:0-3067 GCA_044373565.1 Roseomonas sp. | reverse complement strand
CTTGGCTTGAAAATGCTCTAGCTTCCCCATGAATTCGAATCATTGGGGAAGCTTTCATGACTGAAGCGAAAACAGGGCAGGTGGGACGGACGGGCGGCAAGCTTTTGGCCGATGCGCTGGTGGCCCAAGGTGTCACCCATGCGTTTTGCGTGCCGGGTGAGAGCTATCTTGATCTGCTCGATGGGCTTTATTCCGTGCGCAATCGGCTGCAATTGGTGACCTGCCGTTTTGAAGCCGGCGCCATCCATATGGCCGAAGCCTATGGCAAGCTGACCGGCAAGCCTGGGGTTGCCATTGTCACGCGCGGCCCGGGCGCCTGCCATGCGG
This sequence comes from Roseomonas sp., assembly GCA_044373565.1. GTDB lineage: Bacteria > Pseudomonadota > Alphaproteobacteria > Acetobacterales > Acetobacteraceae > Neoroseomonas. The sequence continues at coordinate 2,740 of JBILPX010000364.1, read as the reverse complement.
CCATTGGCGTGCATGTCGCGCAGCAGGATTCAACGCCGCTCGTGCTGCTGGTTGGGCAAATCCCGATTGAGGAGACGGACCGCGAAACCTTCCAGGAAGTTGATTATCGCCGCATGTTCAGCCCCATCGCCAAATGGGTGACGCAGATTGATGATGAAAAGCGCATCCCCGAATTGATGGCGCATGCCTTTGATGTCGCGGTGTCTGGCCGCCCCGGCCCGGTGGTGATCGCGATAAGTGAGGAAATGCAAAAGCGGATGGCAAGCGTGCCGGATATCGGCCCCGCCGATGTGCTGCCGCCCCACCCCGCGCCCGATGCGGTTTCGCGCATGATGGCGATGCTCGGCAAGGCGAAGCGCCCGCTGGCGGTGCTGGGTGGCTCACGCTGGTCGGATCAGGGCAAGGCCGATATCCGGGACTTCTTGTTGGCCAATGATTTGCCCGTGGCGGTTGGCTTCCGCCGCCAGAGTATTTTTGATGGCAATTCGAAAAACTATGTGGGCGATCTGGGCGTGGGTGCCGATCCGGGCTTGGTGGCTCATGCCAAGGATGCGGATTTGATCATCGCCATTGGATCGCGCCTGGGTGAGACCTTCAGCCAGGGCTATACGCTTTTGGACATGGCAGGGGCGACGCCGATTGTGCATGTCTATCCCGAGCAATCTGAAATCGGGCGCGTCTATCGCCCGGCGCTTGGCATCACGGCGGACCTCAATGCCTTTGCCGCGGCGGCCAAGGCCGCAACGCCCATCAAAAAACCCTCCTGGGCCGGCTGGACGCGGGATATGCGCGCCACACGCATGAAGCAGGCGGCGGCACCCAATTACGAAGGGCCACTCAATCTCGCGAAGGCCTTGCAGGATTTGGAAAAGGCTTTGCCGGCCAATACCATCTACACGACGGATGCCGGCAATTTCGCGACCTGGCCCACGCGCTTCATGCATGTGGGCGCAGCCCAGGATTTCCTTGGCCCAACCAATGGCGCCATGGGCTATGCGGTGCCTTCAGCGATTGGTGCGAAAATTGTGTATCCGGAACGGACAGTGATTGGCTTTGTGGGCGATGGCGGGTTCTTGATGACGGGGCAGGAAATCGCGACTGCTTTCCATCATTCGGTCAATCCAGTCATTCTGGTGTTCAACAACCAGATGTATGGCACCATCCGGATGTATCAGGAACGCACCTATCCGCATCGTGTCTCTGGCACCGCGCTCACCAATCCGGATTTCGCACGTTTCATTGAAGCCTTTGGCGGCCATGGTGAGATTGTGGAAAAGACCGAGGAGTTGGTGCCGGCAGTGCAGCGCGCACTCGCTTCCGGCAAGCCTGCCTTGGTAGAAATCCGCATGAATCCGGAACAGGTGACCAACCGCGCCACCATTGCCGATTTGCGCGCGCAATCCGGCAAGGCATCACCCGCGGCGGCACTTCCGGCCGCCGCCAAGCGCGGTCCGGCACCGCGGCGGAGCGGCCCGCGCCCGCGCTGAATTCAGCTTTGCTGGGGCTTGGGTGGCGGGCGCCCCGGCAAATCCATGCCGGAAAACCGCGTATCCAGATGCTCGATTTCAAGCCAGCCCATATCGCGGCCAAAGGGCTTGTAGATCGGGAAGGTTTTCAGAATGCCGAGCGTCGCCGCACTTTCAAGCGGAGAGATGAAGCTGCAATCCTGATCGCCAAATTGCGGCTGCGCCATCCAATGGGTCAATTGCGCGGCGGTGATGGCGAAAAAGCCGCAATGCGGATTGGTCGCGCGCTGGAAGGTGAGCGGCCTTGCCCCTTGGCGGCCCTTCAGGAAACGCTCATCCGGCAGGGCGGTTTCAAAGGGGGCGAGCAAGCCAGGGCGCAGCATGCCATCAATATACGTCTTTAGCGCCGGGCCACGCGGATTCCATTCAAAGCGATTGGGAAACAAAACGCGCCGCCAGCCGAAATCATCCTGAAACGCCTGAATGCGCGGGATCATGTCGCCACCGGTTGGGCGCAGATCATCTTCTGAAAAGGCAAAGACATCATAGACATTGCGGGCATCGGCAAAAAGCTTATGCGCGGTGAAGCCAAGCATCCGCGGATTCTCCAGCTTCGCATCATAAAGCCGCACACCGCGCGCGCGGCAGTAATCCGCATCCAGCAAATGATTGTCGCCATTCACGAGCACAATGATGTCAAGCTGATCCGCCACCCCGATCATGGGCTCGAAACGCTTCTGCCAGACATTGATGGCGGATACCGGGCCGTAATGCCCACGCCAGGCATCAATCACGCTGCGGATCGCCCCCGCCCGCTGATCACGCCGATGCGCATCGGTGGAGCTATGGTTCGATCCTTCTTCAGCGCGAAAAAAATGCGCGATGGTGAGAAGGATGCGCATGCTCAGGCGGCTCCCTTGGATAGCAGTTGGTCGAAATAAGCGATGGTATGCACCAGGCCCTGTTCCAGCGGGATGGTCGGCTCCCAGCCAAGCTTGCCGCGCGCCTTGGTGATATCAGGCTGGCGTTGGCGTGGGTCATCCACGGGGGCGGGCCGGAAGACCATGCGCGAAGCGGAACCGGTCAGCCGGATCACCGCTTCGGCCAATTCGATCATGGTAAATTCGCCAGGATTGCCGAGATTAATTGGCCCGGTGACATCTTCTGGCGAATCCATCAGGCGGCGCAAACCTTCGACCAGGTCTGAGACAAAACAAAAGGAACGCGTCTGCTTGCCATCGCCATAAATGGTGATGGGATCACCGCGCAAAGCC
>JBILPX010000363.1:0-3074 GCA_044373565.1 Roseomonas sp. | reverse complement strand
CCTGATCGGCGGCGCGCTGACGATGGAAGTGCTGTTCGGCCTGCCTGGCCTGGGCACGCTCGCCTACCAGGCAATCTCTGGGCGCGATTATCCGGTCATCCAGGCTGTGGTGCTGGTCTTCGCGGTCGGCGTCGTGATGGTGAACTGGGCGACCGATGCGATCCAACGCAGCCTAGACCCAAGGCTGCGGCCATGAACGGGGTTCCGCTTGTGGCCCTGCGCGACTTCAGGGTGCGGTTCGGCGATGCAACCGCCGTTGATGGCGTTTCCCTGACGCTCCAACCCGGTGAGACCCTGGCGCTGGTCGGTGAGAGTGGCTCCGGCAAGTCGCTGACCGCGCTTGGCATAGCGGGGCTTGCCCCATCTGCAGCGCAGCTTTCGGGCAGCATCAGGATTGACGGCGTGGAAATGCTGGGCGCGTCAGAACGCGCCTGGCGCGCACGCCGCGGGGCACGCATTGGCATGGTCTTTCAGGAGGCGATGGGCAGCCTCAATCCTTCGATGCGGATTGGCGCGCAGATCGCCGAGGCAATCACCGCCCATCGAAGCCTGCCAAAGGCCGAGATCGCGTGTCGGGTACATGACGCCTTGACCGAAGTCGGCCTGCCCGATCCGCACGGCAAGGCCGCTGCCTTCCCGCACCAGCTTTCCGGCGGCCAGCAGCAGCGCGTGATGATTGCCATGGCTTTGGCCGCCGATCCGGCGCTGTTGATCGCGGATGAACCGACCACTGCGCTGGATACAACCGTACAGGCGCAAATCCTAGCACTGCTGGCCGCGCTGCAGGCACGGCGTGGGCTTGCTATGCTGTTCGTCTCGCATGATTTGGCGGTGGTCGAGGGCATCGCCCAGAAGGTGGCGGTGATGCGGCATGGCAGGGTGGTAGAGGCCGGGCCGACGGCGCAGGTTTTTGCTGCGCCTTCCCACCCCTATACGGCGGCACTGCTCGCAAGCCGCCCCAACCAGGCTCGACGCATCAGCGCAGTTGATAGGCGAGCCCTGCCGGCGCTGGAGATTGAAGACCTCACGGTCATGTTCCGACCACATCGTTTAGGGGGCGCGAAACTGCGCGCTGTCGATGGCGTTACGCTCAGCATTGCGGCTGGCGAAGCGCTGGGCTTGGTGGGCGAGAGCGGGTCGGGCAAGAGCACGCTGGCCAAGGCGGTTGTGGGGCTCGTCAGACCGGCCAAGGGATCCATCCGCGTCTTCGGCCACGACCCAGCGGCGCCGGCCGACCGCAAAGCGATGGCGAGGGCCGTGCAGATGGTGTTCCAGGACGCTGCCGGTAGCCTGAACCCACGCCTGACCATCGCACAAATTCTCGCCGAACCGTTGGCGGTCCATGGATTGGCGCCACCCGCACAACGCCGCGCCCATACGCGGCTGCTGCTGGAGGAGGTTGGGCTCACGGCCACACATTTGGATCGCTATCCGCATCAGCTTTCGGGCGGGCAAAGGCAGCGCGTCGCAATCGCCCGCGCCTTGGCGGTGGATCCTAAGCTGCTGGTCTGTGATGAGCCGGTCTCGGCGCTCGACATGACAGTGCAGGCGCAGGTGCTGGATTTGCTCGCCCGCATCCGGCGCGAGCGCGGCCTGGCGCTGCTTTTCATCGGCCATGACCTTGAAACCGTCGGCGCTGTGTCGGACCGGATCGCGGTGATGAAGGATGGACGAGTTATCGAGATCGGCCCCGCCGAGGCCATTTTGCAATGCCCTGCCAATGCCTTCACGCAAGCCCTGGTCGCCGCGATGCCACGCCGCCTTGCGGGGCTGGGACGCGCCGCTGAATTGCTGGCAGTGGCCGAAGCTTGACCGCCTATCAGAGAGGAGATCCTACCTTGCCTATCGTGACCGTTCAGTTTTCCGATCCCGTGCCGCCTGGTGCGCCGCTAATGCTGGCGCCGCTGTTTCCGGATGCCTTCGGCTATCGCCTTGACAGCTTTGAGGTCGAGCATGGGGAGGTGGTGGACCAGCTGCGCACCGCCAATTCAGCGCAGGAAGCCTATCTCATTCGCCCGACCGCGGCGCCCATCCGGCCTGTCCTGCATTATCGCCTGGAAGCCTTCGATGGTGATCCACCGGAGTGGATCTGGACACCGCCCGCCACACGCTATGTGATTCCCTCGGCCGAATTGCAGGGCTTCATCACAACCCTGGTACAGGGTGCGTCGAATGAGGCGGAGGCGCTGCAGCGCATCGTTGATCATGCGGCAGATCACTTCTGGTACGGGCATGGGCCGGGCAGCCTGATGGAGGGGCGTGCCGATGTGCCTTTGCTCACCAAGCCAACGCGCGGGCATTGCCTGGACATGCATGGGTATTGCGTGGCCGCTTGCCGCGCTGCTGGGCTCACGGCTGCCTATACCGCCGGCTTCTGGTTCAAGGAGGGCAGCGACCGGGCGCCCGGCATGCATTGCTGGTTCGTGGCGAGGGTGGATGGGCAGATCGTGCACTACGACGTCGCGCACCAGTTGAAGCTGCCGACCCGGCAAGTGCTGCCCGGCCTCAATCCAGTGCCGGGCGTGCGGTTCTTGGCGGCCATCGGGAAGGGGCTGCGCTTGCCCTTCGCTGGCAGCGTGCTCGAATTGCCGCATTTCGCCAGATTCATCTGGCTGACGGATGACGGGCGAGAGCATCATCCGGCCCATGCGCTTCTTCTCGATGCAAAGCCATCTGGCGCTGACCGATTTTCGCCTGACGGTCCCAGTTGCTGATCGGCTGGCAAGCTGCTCCTTGCCAGCACTGCTGAGAGAAATAGCGCCGCTGATCCGCCCTCTGGCGGTATTTGCCAAAATCCCCCCCCGCTTGTCATACTCCAAAGAAGTGCATGACGGATCGGGCTTTGCGCTTGCCACCTCACTTGGCGCGGCTTCGGTAAGCTGGTGCGATCCTGCCCGTATTGGGTATATGAAAAGCAATAAGGTTGGGCTCGATCCCATGCTAGAAAGAGCTTCAGTGCAACAATCCGCGTCAATCTCCGCCGATGCGGATGCCATCATCATCGGCGCCGGCATATCCGGCATGTATCAACTGATCAGGCTGCGAGAGCTTGGCATGAAGCTTCGCGTGTTTGA